>JBAIYF010000399.1:0-16282 GCA_037916115.1 Anaerolineales bacterium | reverse complement strand
ACATGTGGGTCGTCGTCACCCCAGGAGATGAGTACGCCCGTGAACATGACGATGCCGGTTAACAAGACCAGCGGAGCACTCATGCCGTCCACACCGAAGTGCAGGGCAATATTGATCGGCGGGATGTTAATCCAGGTGTATTTTTCAATGAACTGGTATCCCTGCAGGTCGTTCAGCAGGTATTGCAAGTAGACCCAGCCGGAAAGCAACAGGTCAACCACTGCCGCCATCAGAGCCACCGCGCGGACTTCATTCTTCCGGTTGGCAGGCATCATCAGAATGAAAATACCCGCTGCAAACGGAAGGAAAGTAATAACACTTAGGATGGGAAAATTCATCATCCACCTCTTAGAACAGAGCCGTCACGGCTTTGTTGATGATATCGAGAATCCACATAGGCCAGAGCCCCGTGAAGAGCATCAGCGCCATGAGCGGAGCCATCACAATGATCTCGCGCAGATTGATCTCGGTCAGTTTGTGTTCGCCGTGCGCCCAGTGTTCGTTCAAGGGTCCATGAAGAACCTTCTTGATACCCTTGAGAATATAGGCGCCCGTGAAGAGCAAGCCAAGCATGGCAATCGCGGTATAGATGGTCAGCGGCTGGTAAGAGCCCCGCACGATCATAAACTCAGAGACAAAGCCATTCAGACCGGGAAGTCCAAGCGAAGCCATGGAAGTAAAGATCAGAATACCGCCATAGACTGGAACAAGCGGGAACAAGCCGCCGAAGTCATCCAGGTTACGGGTGTGAGTACGTTCATAAATCACGCCGACAAGGAAGAACATGCCCGCTGCCGAAAGACCGTGGTTGAACATCTGCAGAACTGCGCCACTCATGGCAATATGGGCATCGGCGGTTCCGGCGGCAAGTCCAGCTGCGGCAATACCGAGCACAACAAAGCCCATATGATTGACGGAAGAGTACGCCACGAGGCGTTTGAAATCCGTCTGACCGTAAGAACCGAAGGCACCAAAGACAATCGCACCCACTGCAAGGACAGCCAGCGCGCCCGCGAAAATCTTCGATTCAACCGGATAAAGCGGCAGGACAAGGCGAATGAAACCGTATGCACCCAGTTTGAGCAGGACGCCCGCAAGGATCATTGAACCGGCAGTCGGAGCTTCTGTGTGAGCATCGGGCAGCCACGTGTGGAAAGGCCACACAGGCACTTTCACAGCAAAGGCAATGGCAAATGCCCAGAAAGCAATTGTCTTGACGGTATGGATTGGCATGCCAAGCAGAATGGTATCCGCTGACAGCGAATTCCACTGCTGGTAGAGGACGACCAGGTCAAAGGTCCCAAAGAGAACGCCGAGCAATTGCACCGCAAGCAGCAAACCAAGTGAGCCGCCCATGGTGTAGATCATGAATTTGAGTGAAGCGTAATTCCGATTGGCGCTCCCCCATTGGTTGATGAGGAAGTACATCGGAACCAGACCGATCTCCCAGAACACAAAGAAGATGAGCAGGTCGAGCGCAAGAAAGACGCCAAGCATACCCGTCTCAAGGAAGAGGAAGAGCATCATGTACGGTTTGACGCGGTCAGTCACGCTGAAAGAAGCAAGAATGGCAAGCGGAGTTAACAGTGTGGTGAGCAGAACCATCGAGAACGAGATGCCATCCACACCGATATGGAAAGATGAGTTGATGGCTTCGTACCAGACGTATTTTTCCTCAAACTGAAAACCCGCTGCATTCGGGTCGAAGCGGCTCCAAAGCACAAGTGTAAGAATGAAAGGAACCAGGCTTGAGATAAACGCGAACCAGCGCTGAAGCTGGGCGTTATCCGGTAAAAAGAGCATGATCAACGCCGCAATGGTCGGCGTGAAAAGGATCAGGCTAAGGAGATGTGTATTGAAATATTCCATCATATGCTCCTATGCCATCAACAGGAAGTACAGCAGTCCGCCAACCACGAAGAGCAGGATTAGCGAAAGGATGAGGTACTGCTGGATGCGTCCCGTTTGAATGGGGCGAAGATTTCTGCCGATCCACCAGGTCGCCTCGGCAGAACCATCGCCGAGGAAATGATTGATGATGGGCAGGTCGAAGTAATTGCGAATACCGCTTCCGACTCCGCCGGTGGCGGGTCCAAAAATGTGGAGGATGCCGTCAATGAAACCTTTATCCATCCATTTGGAAACGAAGACCTCGGAGAACCAGGCAGCGGGCTTGATAAACACGACATTGTATAGTTCGTCCACATACCATTTGTTCTTGAGGACAGAGATCTGGAGTTTATCCTCAGCTGGCGATTTGACATTGCGATAAGCAAAGTAACCGGCAGTCAACCCGCCAAGCGCCACCACAAGGGAAGTGATCAATGGGATGGGGTCGAACTTGGCGGCTTCAGCAGCACCATGCTCACCAAGCATTGAACCGACAAACTCATGGAACCAGTTCGGCAGCAAACCACCAATACCGGGGAAGTATTCAGGAATACCAACCCAACCGAATGTAATTGCAAAAACAGATAACACGATCAGCGGAGTGGTCATCGTCCACGGGGTTTCATGGGCATGCTCGGCTTCTTTTGTGCGAGCTTCGCCGAAGAAGGTCAACGTGATCTGACGCATGGTATAGAAAGCTGTCAGGAAGGCAGCAATTGCCAATGTGCCGAAGATAATGTAGTGATCATGTTTCCAGGCATCGGTAAGGATCTCGTCCTTGGACCAGAAGCCTGCCGTAATGAGCGGAAAACCAGAGAGGGCAAAACCACCGATAAGGAAGGTCCAGAACGTGATGGGCATTTTGTTGCGCAAGCCGCCCATATTGAACATATCCTGCGGGTCTACTTTATGGTTACCCGTATGCAACACCCCATGCTCCATACCGTGGATGACCGAGCCGGAACCGAGGAAGAGCAATGCCTTGAAGAAGGCATGGGTAACGAGGTGGAAAGTCGCCGCCACATAGGCTTCGATGCCGAGAGCGGCGATCATGAAGCCCAACTGCGAAATGGTCGAGTACGCCAGCACGCGCTTGATGTCGTTTTGTGCCACGGCAATGGTTGCCGCAAAAATGGCGGTGAATGTCCCTATGAGCGCCACAATGTTCATGGTGGTATGGTCAAGGCTGATGATCGGGAACATACGGATGACCGCATACACACCCGCGGAAACCATCGTCGCCGCATGGATCATGGCGCTGACCGGGGTTGGACCTTCCATGGCGTCGGGCAGCCAGACGTGTAATGGGAATTGCGCAGATTTTCCGACCGTGCCGATGAAGAGCAGGAGACCGATCAAACCCGCAGCAGACAGACCAAACACGCCCGTCGGTACTGAAGCGAGAACTTTCAAAACTTCTTCATTGAAAATATCTTTGAAGGAAAGTGAGCCGGTCACGCTGTACAGGAAAGCGATACCCAAGAGCATGAATACGTCGCCAACACGGGTGGTCATAAAGGCTTTGATGGCAGCGTTACGAGCGGACTCTTTGCCATACCAGAAGCCGATCAACAGGTATGAACACAAGCCCATGATCTCCCAACCGACGAACATGGTCAACACGTTATCAGAGACAACCAGGGTGAGCATGCCGAACGCGAACAAGCCAATAAAGGCAAAGAAGCGCGAGTACATCGGTTCAACCGAAGGCACGGTGTGACCGTGAACCGTCGCGCCATGAGGCGGCAGACCGGGGTGGTCATGGTCACCGGCAGGCTGACCGAAGTTATGATAGCCAACGCTATAAAGGAAGATCATCAATACGCACCAGGCGACGAAGAACAGAACGATCGCAGAAAGCGGGTCGATGAGCACGCCGATCTTCAAATACGTCTCGCCTGTGGGCAGCCAGTTGATCGCCGATTCAAACGGATGTTCAGCGAGATGTTCCACGCCCAAGGCGCGGATAAACACAACCATCGCACCAAGCCACGAAAGGAATGCCGCCCCCACCGCAATGGTGTGACTCACTGCCTTACTTTTGTTCGTGAACAGGACGATCAGAAAGAATGCCAGCGCAGGCGGGAGGGGAAGCAACCAGATCAAAGTTTCAGTAGACATAAACTCCCTACCACTTCAACATATCGAGTTCATCTGCGATCACCGTATTGCGGCGGCGGTACACAGAGATAACCAAAGCCAGACCGACAGATACCTCGGCAGCGGCAACAGCAAAAACGATGATGGCAAACACCTGACCGTTCATCGAAGCCAACGCCTCGCTGTAACGCCAGAAAGCCACCAGGTTAATGTTCACGGCATTGAGCATCAGCTCCACACCAAGAAGGATCGCAACCGCATTGCGCCGCACCAGCACACCGAACAAGCCAATGCTGAACAAGCCAGCCGCGAGAGTGAGATACCACGAAAGAGGAACCATGTTTTATGTGCCTCCTATTTTTTACCGAACGCGACATACACCGCGCCGACCAACGCCGCCAGAAGAAGAACCGAAGCCACTTCGAACGGCAGGACATATGCCTGCGGCGAGACCAGCGCCTCACCCAACAGACTGACCGAATCAAAACCCGACGGGAGGTCTGCTGCGGTCTTCGAGAAACCGCTCCAACCCGAAAGCAGGAACGCCAGCCCCGCAAACACAAATACAGCCACCAGCGCACCGAGCCACCAGTTTCGATTCATCTGTGGACCGGTATCGCGCATGTCCTTGCGGGTGAGCATCACCGCAAAGATGAAAAGAATGGCGATCGCGCCGATATACACTACCACCTGAACCACGGCAATGAAGTTCGCGTTCAAAAGCGCATACACCACCGCCACACCAAACAATGTGGAAACAAGCCACAACGCGGCGTGGATAAGGTTGCGCGATGTCACCACCATCAGCGCAGAGCCGAGGGTGAAGAACGCAACCACTAGAAAGATAATTTGAGCACCTGTCATTTCACATTCTCCCGATTAGTGCGAAGCTTCCGCCGCCTTTTTAGGACCCTCCAGCCGTTCACGTTCCTGGCGGGTGGCGGAGCGAGCCACTTCCAGAGCGATCCAACCGGTGACTACATTGGCGAGGATCATGCCTGTAACGTAGAGCCAGGCCGGAGCAGAGGCAAGAAGCGCGTTCATCAACGCTGTCACCAATAGCAGGGCAAATGCCAGCGGGGTGAGGAACTTCCAATTAAAGGCAAGCATCTGGTCGATACGGATGCGCATCATGGTGTACTTGACCCACATAATGACCCAGTAACCAAGCATCGCCTTGATGACCAAAATCAGAATGGCAAGGAAAGGGCTGACCTGTTCGAGACCCAAGAAGCGGTACCCGCCAAAGAAAAGAATTGCCCAAAAACCGCCAAAGGTGAAGGCGTGCAAAAGCTCACCGGCATAGAACATACCGAACTTCATGCCAGAGTACTCGATGTTGAAACCTGAGACCAGCTCTGATTCGCCTTCTGCAAGGTCGAATGGAGCACGACCCAACTCCGCAATGACAGCAATGAGGAAGATCAATGCACCCAGCGGAGAAATAAAGAAATACCAGATATCCTGGCTTTGAATGATGGCATTCATGTTCATCGAGCCGGAGAAGATGACCGGAATGAGAAGCATGGTCAACATTGGCACTTCGAACGAAACCATCACCGCCACTTGACGAAAACCACCAATGAGTGCGAACTTGTTGTTCGACGACCAGCCCGCCATAATAATGGAAAGCGTACCAATGGCGCCGGCAGCGATCAGGAACAACACGCCAACGTTCAGGTCCACACCAAGCATTACGGGCGCAAGCGGCACGATCGCCCAAAGGATCAACACAGACATCATCGAAAGGACAGGTGCGAGGTTATACACGACCTTATCCGCACCGCCGGGGGTGGTATCCTCCTTGATGATGAGCTTGATGATATCCGCAAACGGCTGGATCAAACCGAACGGACCCAAACGATTCGGACCCAGGCGATCCTGGAAGCGAGCCACAACCTTGCGCTCGATCCAAACCAAAAAGATATCCAGCACCATCAACAGCGTGATGAGCAGGAGCACACCAAGGAAGGCGACCAAAACATGGGCAAACACAGCATCCATCCCCCAGCCCATGAAGACACCCTCCAGCCAGTCTGCTGCGACTTTCAAGGGGTCATTCCAGAAACTCATAAATCACTCCTATTACACAAAGAAAAGGCTGAAAGGATTAACTCCCATCAGCCTTCTCTTCAATTTATTGGAAAATTACGCCCATTCCAGCATTCCCTTGCGCCAGGTATAGACCAACCCAACCACAAGAATGGTGACAAAAATAATGCCTTCGATCACAGCATACAAGCCGAGTTGTCCGAGTTTCACTGCCCATGGGAATAGGAAAACAGCTTCCACATCGAATACAAGGAACACGAGTGCAAAAATGTAATACTGCGCCTTAAACTGGATCCACGCCTCGCCCACCGGTTCGATACCGCACTCATAGGTCGATTCCTTGATGGGGTTCGGCTTTTTGGGACCAAAGATGAAGCCTGCTGTAATGGCGCCAATGGGGATAATCAACCCCACCACGATGAAAAGAGCTACATATATCCACTCACTCATTTAATGAACTCCATTGGGAAATGTATAACAACTTGCGCATTGTACCATAAAGAACAAATTAGCCCCCCATTAATGGTTGTCAATTTTTCGGGTGATATTTGTCACTTTTTCGCCTTATTTCGGGCTGATTTTTTTACTTCCTTCTTATCACGCTTAAAAATAAACACTACGATCTCCTTGAAGAAAGGAAATCCGAGGATGCTTCCCAACACCGAACCCACCACCCCAGATGTGCGCACAAAATTGGTGGAAAAGCCGAAGAAATCCACCGCCTCTATTTCGACAATTTGGGCGGATACTGGAACCCGGCTTATTTCTCCGCTGGAACGGTTTTCAAAATTCAAGTACAGCCATATCGTCCCGCGATACGTCCCCACCTCCTGTGCACGGATGCTCCAAAGGAAGGTCAATTTCTCGCCCTGCTTCAATGGCTGGAAGGTTGCCCCCGAAGGTTTTACTTCCAAGCCAGCCACATCATAAACCGCCTCTGCTGTAACGTTATGAGTAGCATACAAATTAGGAATCTCAATGACCTCACCCTCAACAACATTGCCCTCGAACTCAGCGGTCGGCGTGATGTTTCCAAGTTCATCCACCTCAAGCGTCAGGCGTATGATGTCACTCTCTGCGCCAGCCTTGATCCGTGCTGGAAATTCCAAAGTCAGCCGACGAAACTCCAGTAAAGCAGGTGCGGGTTCCTGCCCGTTCCCTCCTCCCGAAGAAGGTGTGGCTGTTGGAGAGATGGTGGCTGGTGTGGCAGGGATAGAGGTGGAGTTTTCCGCAGGAGATTCTTCTACGGCAGTAGGCTCGGAGGAGGGAACAGACGCACCGCAAGCCAATAAAAACAACAAAACTACGCAAAACAGAAAAACGGAAACAGTTGCAGAGAATAATCTTCGAGGCATCCCTACACCCCTGGGTCAAAATGAAGCGAAGAAGGCGTCGGAAGCTGCATCTCGGTTGGCGAAATGGTCTGAATACGGGTCTCGCGCGGGTTGGGGGCAAATCCCCATACCAATAGAGCGATGGATATGGTTAGAACGACGATCGCAAGAACCAGACGAACTTTGTTCACCGTTGAACCTCTTCAACTTCAATATACCACTTTACACGAGTGCCAACACGGTCACGCAGCTGCCAGGCAACCGGTTTCGGCATATCCATGAACGTGCGGCGAATATCATTGATACGCTGAATGACCAATGCGCGGTCTTCTTCACCAAGCACAATGTCGTTATTGACAAGCATTTGCTCAACCTTGTCTATATTGATGGATGTGGTCTTATACAAGCCCCAATCGGCGCTGCCTAATTGCGCCAGGATCTTGAGATTGATGGTCTCATCATCCCCGTTACCCGTCTGGTTGTTCAAAAGAATGGATGTTAGATCGAGCGCATCTTTACGGTTCAATTCGACGATCTGCGCCTTGGAAAGAAAAAGTTCGGCTAGCGGAATTGTCACCGGGTCTGCAGCGAGACGTTCTTCAAGCGGAATTTTATGACACATCTCAAAATGTCCGACAAAGATATCCACTTTCATCTCGGTCGGTTGATGGTAATAGATCTGACGCTGGTCGCCGTTGAGAGTATTGAACTGCTTGTGCGGGGCATACCCCATCTCTGGCATGAATGCTTCAAACGCTCGACGCTGTTTCAATGGGACACAGAAATCAAGGTCGGCGAACTCACGCTTGAAAAGCGGGAGCCTGGTTTTGTTGTGTGTTTCCACTGCCAGCCCGCCAATAGCCCACAGATGAATACCCTTTCCATTTGCAGCGTTGATGAGGCGCTGCATTTCCTGCATAAGATCGAGGGACGATTCCATATTTTGAGTTTACCTGTTTTTTTTGTTTCCGCCCATTTCTGAAAGACCTGACAGGTTTCGCAAAACCTGTCAGGTCCATATCCAATTATTCCACCGGGATCTCAGCGGTGACCTTATCCATGTCAATGCCTTCGCTCTTGCGGCGGGCCTTGAAATAATAATACACACCAGCTGCACCGACATAAAAGACGAACATCAGAACCATGGATGTTCCATTCTTGTATCCGTTGGGATTAATACTGTAACCAATGCCATAGAGCGCATTCGGGTCAAGGATCCACTGATAGAGCAGGTAGAGTGAGAAACCGCTGAAAATTGCGCCGGCAATGGTGATCAGCGGAATACCCGCCACTTTCATCTTGGCAATTGGTGAAGCCTCAAAAAGGTCCTTCTTGGTGTACGGGAGAACCATCGCCGCAATCGAGGTGCCGAGATACATCACCGCGATAACGAGTGTGCCGAACAACGTCAGCGAACGGAAATTGGCTTCATTGAACGCAAACAGATACGAGACGAACACAGCCGGAATAGCCATAAGCAAAATCGCATTGACCGGTGTGCCGTTGTTGTTTAACTCGGCAGCGCGTTCGGGGAGCAGACGGTCGAAAGCAGCAGCAAAAATCACACGGGTGGAAGAAAGGAACACCGTACCCACCCAGCCGAACCACCAGAAGCTCATCAGAATCACGATGATCAATTGAACCAAAGTGCTGTCTGTAAGGAAGGCGGCAAAAAGCGCCGGGTAAGGCCAGAACGGCAGCGGTGACTCAGCGCCGAACCAGACGGAATTCCACCAGGCGGCATTGGCTTGCATGTAAAAATCCCAGCCAATGGTTCGATTTACACCCAAGAAGAATAAGGTTGCCAAAAGCGTAGTGACACCCAAACCCCATGCCATACCTGCAAAGTTACGCTTGTAATCGGTTGCACCGCGCACTTCACCGTAGAGGGTTGCGCCCCAATTGGGGAACAGGTTGAAGAATACGAGGTAAGGCAACAGCAGGAAAACCGCATTGAGTGAGCCGCCCCACATCGGGGTAATGGCACCCGCATCGGTTCCGGCTTGAACCGTAGCATCGTATACGCCCGGCTGAGCACCGAACACGTCGACAGCGTATTTTTCCAAACCGGCTTTGAACGCTTCGGGCGAACCAGTGAGGAGCAGTACGAGCACGATCAAAAAGCCGAGCATCCCAGCATAGAAAGAGAACTTTTGAATGCGGGCATAGGTTTTCATGCCAAGGATGACCGTCAGCGTGGCAAGACCCACGGTGATGAGCGTGGTCACGAACAGACCGATCTCCGTCTGCCCAAACCACAAGGCGGTGCTGGTGGCACCCAACAAGCCCAGGATCGGCGTGATAACAATATGACGCAGCATATCGCCATACAACGGAACCCACAGCCACAAAGTGAACCACCACCCCGTCATGGCGAGGATGAAGCCCACCGCCCCGCCGAAAATACGGGTCATCCACACATAGTCGCCGCCAGCGCGGGGCATCACCGAAATGAGCGAGGCGTATACAATGATCTCAAAGACAAGAAAGAACGCGCTCACCAACAACGCGTTGATCATGCCGCCTTCAAAGAAGTACATCTGGCTGAAAATATATAGACCTAACGTTACCAAATTGATGGAAAAGAACGCGTAGATGAACGCGTCAAAGACCGACCACGAACGTACCATGCCAGTCGCCTTACGAACAAACAGGTCACTCATAACAACTCTCCTCTTTTGATGTTGTCTTACACGCGGATGCGTGATTTAACCAGTTGTCAAAACGTAATTCTCGACCTTGTTCTTGCCAAGCTTGATAATGGCTCCAAGCAATGTTCCCTGTTCATACATGGAGCCGGGGTTGATCACCAAGGTTTTTCCAATACGGGTCGAACCGCGTCCTTCGTGAATGTGCCCATGCAAGCTAAGCAGCGGTTGTGTCTTCTCAATGGCAGTGCGGAGCGCCTTTGAGCCAACAGGAATCATCGAATTACCAGCCAGCACTGGACGCAAGTCTTTATCGAGTTCGGGCGCTTCATCCAAACCGGATTTATATGGCGGCACATGGATATTAAAAATGGAATTGGCAGGATTTTTCAACTGAGAAATCATCGCTTCATACCGGACTGCAAGCTGATCCTCGTCCTCTTCACGGTGCGTATTCCAGGGCGTTCGGTTGCTCCAACCGGATGCGATCATTTCATGTCCACTCGCCAGCGTAGTGACATTCCCCTCTGCCAGCACCACCGTCCTGCTCTCACGGATGACATCATCCACTTCATCCATGTCGTCATTGCCCGGGCAGCAATAGATCTTCATGCCCGTGCCTGCCAGCTTCTTCTCTGCAAGTTCCATCCACTGCTGCACAACCTTCAAGACTTCCTGTGAAAAAACGGCATTGACCTTTGCAGGGTCTTTCTCCAATTCCTTGATCTCATCGGGGTTGGTCAAGTACGGGTAATAGCCGCGGCTGCGGACCTTCTTTTTCATGTCCGTCAGTTCGTCTTCAGTAGTGATATCAAAAACCTGTTCGAGTAAAGTGACGCGGTACTTTGAGCCGCCCTGATGAATGAACGGGACAACCGCTTTGCCCGTCATATCGCCGCCGAGGATCAATTGATCGGCACCGTAGAATTTCCCCGCATTTAAAAACTTGCTCCAGCAAATATCCGATCCGTGAATGTCTGTTGCAAAAAATATGGTGGTCACATGCAAATCCTTATTTTATGGAATTGGCTTGCAGAGGTGTTGCCGAAAATTTCACACATTATACACTCCAAAATCGCGGAATTTACATCCAATAAAACCGTGATATAGTTTTAACAACACCCGCTCCAACAAGCCGTTTCGACAGGAGTTGACCATGCAGGACAAACGCAAAGACCCCCGCAAGAAACTTGTTGCCTTCACCCCCGTTTACACCCTAAACCCTAAAACCCTCATTGGCTATCTCGAAGACCTGACCATACGCGGCGCTCGAGTAGTAGGCAGCATCAACCTCGAACCCGGCAGGATCGTCACCCTTGCGATCCAATTCCCCAAGGAAACTGTCAGCCTTCCATCCGCTGCCTTCACCATTCAGGCACGAGTTGCCCGTTCCAGCACAGACGAAACCAACTACGAGAACACCGGCTTCGAATTCGTGGATGTGACCCCCGAGCAAACCAATGTGATCCAAGCCGTTATGCAACGCTACGAATTCCAGCGGAATATCTAAAATCTACGCTTAATAGTGGGAATAGGACAGTCCTAATTCTGTAGATCGATAGTGCCGCACCCCAAAAAGGCTGAAAGCACAAACTTATAGGAGCCAGACGGTTCACTAGTCCTCTATCCTTTACTCTTTAATAACTTTTATTCCAAGGAGCACACAGCATGGATTCAATCAGCATCATTCAAACGATCCAATCCCTCGGCGCATGGCTCGAAGCGCCCATGAAGTTCTTCTCCTTCCTCGGCGCGGAAGATTTCTTCCTGATCTTTCTGCCGCTGGTGTACTGGGCAATTGATGCCTCTCTCGGCATCCGAATTGGCATCATCCTGCTGACAGGGACCAGCATCAACAGCTATTTCAAGATGGCATTGCATGGACCGCGCCCGTACTGGGTCAGCGCCGATGTCCGTGGACTGGCATCGGAAACCAGTTTCGGCATACCGTCTGGTCATGCCCAGATCGCAACCGGGTTATGGGGAATGCTCGCCGCCTATTACCGCAAAACCTGGGTTTGGATCGCCGCCATTGCATTGATCTTCTTCATCGGTTTCTCGCGCATGTATCTTGGCGTTCACTTTCTGCATGATGTGCTGTTGGGCTGGGCGCTGGGGCTGATAACGCTCTGGGCATTCGTCCGCTTTTGGGAGCCAGTCGAAGCGCGCGTAAAACAACTGAGCATGTGGAATCAGATCGGGCTGGCATTTGTCGTTTCAGTGGTGTTGGTCCTGATCGGTGCAGTGATCAATTCCCTCTCGCAGAGTTTTGTATTGCCTGCCGAATGGATCGCCAACGCCACCCGTGACGGGCACGAAGTACCCAATCCATTTCACGATTCAATGGAAAGTTTACTAACCGCCACCGGAACGTTATTCGGTCTGCTTAGCGGACTGGCATGGATGGCTCCTCGAGGCGGGTTCACTGCCGCGGGTCCGGTTTGGAAGCGGGCAGTTCGTTTCATCGTCGGCTTGGTCGGGGTGCTCGTCTTCTATGCGGGACTGAAAGCAGTCTTTCCATCTGGTGAAGGGCTTGTACCATACGTCTTCCGCTTTGTTCGCTATACGCTCGTGGGTATCTGGGTCTCCGGCTGGGGTCCGTGGGTATTTGGCAAATTAAACCTGACTGAAAAATCGTAACCCTGCAAATATTATGAGGAATCAAAACGGGCACAAAAAGTGCCCGTTTTGATTTAATCCATCGTAAAGGGAAAATATATTGTATGGTTTTTTGTCCAGTCGATGTATAGGTTTTCAGCACCTCCTGAGCGCCATTTTTTTGTAAAAAGGGAGCATCATAAATCAAAGGAGATCAATTATGAACACATGGCAACTTATTCAACTGGGAAGCCTCTGGGGCTTGGTATTTGGGCTCGCATTCTGCGTCATCACCCTCATCCTTGGGCGCATCAATGCCGCAATGCTTTTGAACGACTACCCACCAGATATCCGCGCCAAGTATGGACCGATGAGTCCGGAAACTCGCAAGCAAGCTAACAAGGTGACGCTTCCGCTTCTCGCTACCCTTGGCTTGATCCTCGTCCTTGGGCTGGGGCAACTCCGCAGCCAGACCGGCGCATTGACCTTTCTCAACACTTTCATTGTTGCAACGATGATCTTCCAAGTCTGGAACTTGATCGACCTCGTGCTGTTGGATTGGTTTATCCTGCTCACTCTGCGCCCGCAATTCATGATCCTGCCCGGCACCGAAGGGTTGGCTGGCTACACCAACTATCGCTTCCACTTCCAGAAATTTCTCAATGGCATCGTCTTCACTCTCATCCTGAGCGGAATTGTCACCCTCATTGCAATCGGGGTTGAGGCGATCCTGTAACCCCAATCCGTCATTGTGAGTCGCGTTCATTACGGCTCGCAATGACGGAAAACTTTGACCTAGAAATGAAGGAATTATTATGAAAACTAACATCCCCATACCGCAACCAATCAAACGCCCCATCATTTGGAGTACAAGTTTATTTGTTATTTACCTCCTCTACTTTTTTTTCGGAGCGATCTTCATGAAGCCAGAACCTACTAAAGAAAACCTGAAACAATATCTCGACTCATATACAAATTCGAATGTACCGGGTCTTCAATACATGGTTGTGGATGCGAATGGGACACTATTCGAATACTCTGGCGGCTGGGCAGATATTCAAGGTCAAAGGTTGATGCAAGCAGACACAACCTTGATGGTTTATTCCATGACCAAGACCTTCACCGCAGTTGCCATTTTGCAATTGGTGGAAGAGGGAAAAATAAACCTCGATGACGAAATGGATGTCTATCTCCCCTACACGCCCTATCAAGGGAAGCATATTACCGTCCGCCAGTTGTTGAGTCATACTGCGGGGCTTCCCAACCCCATACCGCTGCGCTGGATTCACCTGACTGATGAGGACGCAGGCTTTGATTCAGATGCCGCACTCGCTCAGGTTTTGAGAGACAACCCCGAGCTTAAGTCCGAACCGGGCGAAGCTTTTGCCTATTCCAATATTGGCTATTGGCTGTTGGGTGAGATCGTCGAAAACGTATCGGGGCAGCCATATCGAGAATACGTTCGAAAGAACATCATTGCTCCGCTGCAGATTCCTCAAACCGAAATGGATTTTGTCATTCCCAATCCCGACTCGCATGCCAAAGGGTATCTCGCGCATTTTTCCTTTACAAATCTGGTGAAGGGACTTGTAACCGACTCGAAATTTTGGGGCGAATATGAAGGAAATTGGCTGGCGCTGAAAAGTAATTATTTGAACAGCTCTGCGACCGGCGGCTTGCTCGGAACACCGCATGGATTTAGTCTTTTTTTGCAAGATCAACTTCGTGAAGAGTCCGTTTTGCTCAAGCCCGAAACAAAAAATTTACTGATCAGCCAGCAGACCGACATGGCAGGGAACCCTATTCCGATGACTCTGGGTTGGCATATCGGTGAAACGGACGGTATCCTGTATTACTTCAAAGAAGGCGGTGGCGGCGGGTTCCATTCAGAAATGAGAGTGTACCCCTCCTTGAATATTGCCACCCTGGTGATGGTGAATAGCACTGATTTCAGTTCAAACAAATTTTTGAACAACGTAGACTCGGTATTTCTTAACGAAAGGCAGAAATAAGAATCAAGGAACATCAAAGTGAATGAAAATATACCCACGATCCAACCTCGACAAGCTGATTGGCAGATTCTGGGGAAACTCGAATTGCCAATCAACCCAGAAACAGAGGAGCAGCTCCGCAGTTGGCTGGTGGAACTGCTCGCTCCACTGAACCTTCAAGCCGAACTACTAATCCGCATCATTCGATCTGCTGAAGAGGCGGGTTCATTCGGAGAGACTGGTCTGTTTCACTTTTTCGTATTCATCTTGAAAGCGGAAGGTTCAAATGGGAATTGGGGCTTCTTTCGAATTGCAAAATCCAGGTATGCCCCCGAAGATGATCGGCCGCCTGTTTCGATCATTGAGTTCTATATTTACAATGAAACTTGATGTTTACAAATACTTTGCCAGTACTTCCTTGATAAAATTTTCAAAGGTCAGAGACCGGTTCCGCACTTGTATGCTCTCTCTTTGTTGATCTGTAAGGTGTTTCTCGACCTCTACCAACAATTGCCGAGCCTGATCTTTCACTGAGCGGGCACTGCCAGAGTAATTCAAGATGAAGTCCTCAATTTCGAATGCAGATATGAATTTCCCCTGACGGGTATAGATTTCAACAAGAGTGAATAAAGCATCCAAGGTATTCAGTTCTACAGCGACCGCTGTTTTTATGGATCGAATTACATACGTCTCCGCTTCTTCAAAGTTATCCTGACGGAGAGCAAGCTGACCGAGCGAATTCAATGCCCGTGTAAGGCTCCACGGGTCGCCCACTTCCTGATGCAAAAGGATACTTTCCTCAAGCAGAGTCTGTGCCTCGGCATAATCACCAGCGGACCTGGAAATCTCTGCCAGTTGCTCCAAACCCAATCCAATTCCCCAACGATTCCCTGTTTCACGGGCAATTTGAAGGCTTTCCTTCAATAGGGCTTGCGTTTGCTCAACTTGTCCATGAACTTGCACCGTACGGCTGAATAATGACGTGACCAGTAAATTCACATAGGGGTCCTTCATCTGATGGCACAAACGAATGGATTCACTGAAGCGAGCAATAGCCTCATTATATTTCCCCTGATCGTGTAACGCTGCTCCGGAAAAACTTAGCCCAATAATCAATAACCATGCATTTTCCAAAGTTCGACTAACAGGCAATCCTTCCTCGAAGTTTTCAATCGCTGCAGAAAAATCACCCATTGCCCAGTGCAACACACCATTCATGATGAGGGCATAAGTCAATGCATAAGGTTCTTGAAGTGGTCTTAATATCTTTATAGAAGCATCGTGCAAGCTCAGCGCTTCCGGGAAGTGCCCATTACGCTGCAAAAAAAATGCCTGATGGGTTTGCATGTCGCCCAAGGCGCCATTTAATTTGGCAGAATACGCAGAATCGGTTTGACTCTCAATCTCAATCAACCAGCTTTTTACCATTTCAGCGCCGCGTCGATAAAGCGCTTCCGCCTCTTGGAAATATTGATGCAATTCATAAAAGTAATACAGCGGACCGGTGGCAATACGCAACAAGTCTATTTCCTTGTTCGTCAGGGCAAAATCCCAGGCAGCGCGAAAGTTGTCGATCTCAGAGCGTAATTCGTCCAGTGTTTCCTTCTGGCGCTGGCTACGCATCCCCGCTTCGCGTTTGTCCAACAGTTTCAAATAATATTCGGCATGA
>JBAIYF010000398.1:0-2061 GCA_037916115.1 Anaerolineales bacterium | reverse complement strand
ATCGAAAGCGCGCTGGTGGACGCTGTCGTGTGCCTTGGTATATTGTTCTTCGTGACATTCCTTGCATGTTTCGAGGAAGCCAAGGGTGAAGTCACGTGCACTTTTTTCTTTAACTTTGGGATGGGGATAGCCACTGAAATCCGTATGGCAGTCCACACATTGGATTCCCTCTTCCGCATGAACTGAATTTTTGAAACGGGTCGGGTTGATGGTTACGGAGATCGATTCGTTGCCGATGGTGAGTTTAGTACCTTCCTGTTGATGGCAGGCGAGACAGAAATCGTTGCCGGGTTTGTCATCCTGGAGGGCGGGGGCAGCCTGGGCGGGGGTGGTAAGAGATGCCAGGGTGAAAACCAAAAACCCAATTCCTAAGAGCAGGCTCAAGGTCCATAGGCGGGGCGGGCGGGGCAGTTGCCTAAAGTTCATTACATTCTCCTGATAAAGGAAATTTCGCAGATTATAGCCCGATTACTAGACATGGGGCGATCGCCCCATATTGTACGTGGGGTTGTCAGGAGGATATAGTGTTGAATATCACTGTTTTGGTGTGATTAAGAATGGATTAAAAAAGATGACGGACATTGCTGTCCGCCATCTTTTTTGTTACTGAAAACTATCTTACTGGGCCGGAGCGGGGACTTCCGGGCGTGTGTACTTGGTCACGTCACCACCGAGGTCTTCGATCGAGTCGATCAAGATCTGGATGATGTATTTCGGATTGTGTGCGTAAACGCCGGGGTCCTTCTGGCTGTATTGATAGTTGAAGGCGGCCTTGAGCAGGCGGGGAGTCCATGTGGCATAGGACTTGCCATCGGCACCGTAGAAGTACGGGTAGGCATCGGCCTTGTATTCGATCGCGCCGCCGTTCGCAGCAGCGTAGACCTGGATCTGGGCATAGAGGGCATCGGCCAGTGTGCTTACTTCACCGGAAATACCTTCGGTTACATCGCCGTCACCATCATAGTCCACATCTGTCATGCGGATGGACTTGGGATCGTTGTCCACCAGGTCATGGCAGGCGTTGCAGGACTCAACCTTGGGTTCGAGGGCGTGGACATCGTGGCAGTCTTTGCATTTGTTCATCTTGCCGGACTTGCTGGCATGCATGTTCTGGCCGACATAATCCTTGCCTTCGTACTGATAGGCACCCTGGACATCGTTGCCGAAGATGGTGGCACCGGCAGCGAAGTAGTGGATGTTCTTGAAGCGGATCTTTGCGTCGACCGTGTCAAGGTCCTTGCCGCGCAGGGCGTTGTTCACGCTGGTGGTGGATTCGCGTCCCTGATGGCATTCGATACAAAGGTTGGAGTCGTCAGCAACCCAGTTGCCATTGGCATCCTGTCCGCCAAAGGAGACGGTCTTGCCGCTGGGGAAGACCACACTGGCTACCGAGTAGCGGTTGGGCCAGTTGGCTTCGTCGTGACAGGTGGAGCACATGAAGCCGTTGCTGGAGGGCATGGACTGTACGCCCGTGGTGGATGTTGTGCCGTTGGAAGTCACGACCGTGGTGCCGCCATCCTTGATGAAGGTGGGCAGACCCTGGGCGGTGTGGCATTTCACACAGCCGAAGGGGACTTGATAATTGGGCTGGCCGTCTTCGGTGAGGTCCCAATCGCGGAAGGGCATGGTGTTGCCAGCGAAGTGGCCTGCATCGGTGCGGGCGAGTTTGCTGGTGTCACCGCCGAGGTCGGCGATCGAGTCGAAGAGGAGTTGGACGATGTACTTGTTGCCGTGGGCAAACGCACCGGGATCCTTGATGGAGACCTGGTAGTTGTAGGCAGCCTTGAGCAGGCGGGGGGTCCAGTTCTGATAGGCCTTGCCGTCAGCGCCCATGAAGTACGGATAGGTTTCCGCATCGTACTTGATCTCAGCGCCGGCTTTTTCAGTGGCGTACTTCTGGATCTGGGCCATGAGGGTTTCCTGCAAGCCCTGGATCTCGTAGTACATGCCTTCTTCTACATTGCCGTCACCATCGTAATCCTTGGCGGAGGAGACCATGCGGATGTTCTTGAGATCATCCACAGAGGCAACGCCTTCGTGACAGTTGGCGCACTGTTCAAC
>JBAIYF010000397.1:0-1994 GCA_037916115.1 Anaerolineales bacterium | reverse complement strand
CCGAACGACAGTCACTTTGATTATTCGATGATGGCGCTCGAGCGCGGCATTGATGTGATCTGCGATAAGCCGATGACCAACACGCTCGAAGAAGCAGAGACGCTGCACAAGAAAGTGCAAGAGACGGGCTTGGTCTTCTGCCTCACGCACAACTACACCGGCTACCCCATGGTGCGACAGGCGAAGGCGATGGTGGAAGCAGGCGAACTCGGCACAATTCGACTCGTGCAGGTTGAGTACGTGCAAGGCGGCAAAGCGGATGAAAATAAAGTTTTTCCGGCAGGCTATTGGAAGTTCGACCCTGCACGTGGCGGACCTTCTTTGGTGATGGGCGATATCGGTTCGCACGCACACAACCTCACAAGATTTATCACCGGATTGGAAGTGGACGAGGTTTCGGCAGAGATCGGAGCCATCGTTCCCAACCGCCTCGTACATGACTTTGGCGGAGCCATGCTCCGATTCAATAATGGCGCCCGAGGCAGTTTCTGGGTGACGCAAGCCGCGGCTGGCGTGGAGAATTGTTTGCGCATTCGTGTGAGCGGAACCAAAGGCTCGCTTGAATGGATGCAGGAAGTTCCGCAAGCGCTCACGTTCAAACCATTAGGCGCGCCATCTCAAAACCGCACCCCGAACGGACCCGGCACGTTGCCGCTCTCTGCACGTTGCACACGCTTGGTCGCAGGTCATCCCGAAGGCTTCCCTGATGGCTTTGCTAATATTTATTCCGATGCCGCCGAAGCGATTGCCGCTCGCCGCGCAGGCAAACAAGCCGACCCGCTCGCACTATACTTCCCGAATTCTTTCGATGGCTTGATGGGCGTACGCTTTGTGGATAGCGTTGTCAAATCCAGTAATGCGAATGGGCAATGGACAAAGTGTTAATCTCACCACAGAGCACACAGAGAGCACGGAGAAAAAACTTTTTAATCCTCTGTGCGCTCTGTGCGCTCTGTGCGCTCTGTGGTAAAGAAAGGATGCTCAATGACTAACATCATCCTCGTCACTGGCGCGACAGGAAAAGTGGGCAAGACTTTCATCAATCGTCTATTGAATGATTCGCGTTTCAATTCTTTCACCGTTCGCGCCTTGTGCCATAACCGCGAGCTTCCCCCTCATCCACGCATCCAAAACATCCACGGCTCCATCGAACATCGTGACCTTGTCGAAAAAGCGATGGACGGCGTAACGCATGTTCTGCATCTCGCCACCGTCAAAGAGACGCCTGAGCAAATTATGGATGTGGCGGTCAAAGGTCTCTTCTGGCTGCTCGAAGCCTGCCGCACCTCCCCCACTTTCAAGCAGTTCATCATGGTCGGTGGCGATGCAGGCATGGGGCATTTCGTTTATCCGCATCCCATCCCTGTCACTGAAACTCAAAAACATTCCGCCTACCCTGGCTGTTACGCGCTCTCCAAAGTTCTCGAAGAAGTGATGCTCGAACAGTATTACATCCAATACGATCTCAATGGCTGCTGTCTGCGCGCGCCGTGGATCATGGAAAAGGACGACTTCAAATATCAACTCTCTTTCGGAGAGGATGTCTTCGGCGGTCCGCGCTGGCGTGATTTTGTGGATGAGAAAACTGCGGCTGACTATGTGCGGACGCAGACCATCCCGGTCATGCTTAATCTGGAAGCTGTTCCCGTTAAAAGAAACTTTGTCCACGTTGACGATTTAGTCAGCGCGATCCTGGCTGCCATCGATCACCCCAAAGCCCGCCAGCAACTCTTCAACATCTGCATGGACGAACCCGTGGACTATGGTGAGATGGGCAAATATTTACACGAGACGCGCGGTTTCCCCACCGTGGAGATCAAGACCGAATATCACTCCACATGGCTCGACAACACCAAAGCCAAGTTTTTACTCGGCTGGCGACCTGAATATGATTTGAAAAAGATGATCGACACGGCATTCGACTACGTCCGTGCCGAGGATGATCCGCGCAAGGTTTGGTACCCAGGATAATTTTGTCATGCTGAGCGACAGCG
>JBAIYF010000396.1:0-2526 GCA_037916115.1 Anaerolineales bacterium | reverse complement strand
GTTGCGGTTCTAGTGCCGACGACGGTGCTGGCTCAGCAACATTTTGAGACTTTTTCCCAGCGACTTGCCGCTTTCCCAGTCAAAGTGGAGATGCTTTCCCGCTTCCGTACCCCACGCGAGCAGACGGAGATCCTGCATCAACTTTCAGTGGGTGAGGTGGATATCATTATCGGTACGCACCGCCTCATTTCATCGGATGTTGTCTTCAAGGATTTGGGCTTGGTGGTTATTGATGAAGAACAGCGCTTCGGTGTGACGCATAAGGAGCACCTCAAAAAATTGCGCACCGAAGTGGACGTGCTTACACTCACAGCCACACCGATTCCGCGCACGCTTTATATGGCGTTGACCGGTGTGCGTGATATTTCCAACCTCAATACGCCGCCGGAAGAACGCCTGCCCATCATCACCCATGTGGGACCGTACTCTCCGCGCCTTGTGCGCCAGGCTATTTTGCGTGAGCTGGAACGCGGCGGACAGATATTTTTCGTCCACAACCGGGTGCAAACGATCGACGCAATGAAGGCACATTTGGAGCAGCTTGTCCCAGAGGCGCGGGTGGATATTGGTCACGGGCAGATGCCGGAAGGTCAGCTCTCGGCAGTGATGCACCGCTTTAGCAATGCAGAGATCGACATCCTCCTTTCGACCACCATCATCGAATCGGGCTTGGATATTCCCAATGCCAACACCCTCATTGTGGATCGCGCCGATACCTTTGGTTTGGCGCAGCTCTATCAACTGCGTGGACGGGTGGGGCGCGGCGCGATGCGAGCGTATGCGTATTTCTTCCGCCATAACAAACTGACTCCGACCATTGACGGGCAGCAACGCCTTGAAGTGATCGCCGAGAATACCCAATTGGGCGCGGGGTATTCCATTGCCATGCGCGATCTTGAAATTCGCGGCGCGGGTGAATTGCTTGGCACACGTCAACATGGATTTATTCAATCCGTGGGGTTTCACTTGTATACAAGAATGCTGGCGGATGCAGTAAGACGATTGCGACGAATTGCCACCGAAGTATATAAAGTTGAAGGAAGCAAATTAGACAATGCCTTTTCCACTCTTCGGCCAGGCTCAGGGCAAGCTTTCAGTCTGCCGCTTTCCATCCCCGTCAACGTAGATCTGCCTCTTGCGGTTGGCATTCCTGCTCATTATATTTCTGATCAAGACCTCCGCCTGCGGCTGTACCGCCGCATAGCGGATCTGCGTGATGAAACCGAACTTGACGCGCTCGGCTCGGAATTCCGCGACCGCTTCGGTCAACTGCCGGAGATGGTGCAAAATCTGTTCTATCAAATGCGCGTGAAACTCCGTGCGGAAAAGATCGGGCTGGCTTCGGTTGGGTGGGAATCGGGGCAGATTCTGATCAAGTACCCGCAACCTGCCGACGGGTCCGAAGCGAAACGGATGCCTGATCTACCGAATGGCGTGAGAGGCGGAAAAGGTCAATACTGGATCACACTCACAAAGGAAGAAATTTGGACAGTCAAACTTTTGGATGTATTAACCAGATTGGGGGATGGAGCCTGAACCTTATAGTTGTGTTATAAGCGACAAAATCCAAAAGGAGACTGAATGAAAAGAAAAAATATTACTGTCTTATTTGTTGTAGGGTTGTTGTTGGCAGCATGCGGTGGTAGCGTGCCGCCCGCTGAAGATGTGGACACGATCGTGCAAGCCACATTACAGGCGCTGACCGCGCAAGCGCCGCAAGAACCGATTACGCAGCCCACCGCCACTGCACCGGCGGCGGATACTGGCAGTATTGCTGGAAATCTTTCGTACCCGTCGCAGGGGATTCCGCCTCTGTTGGTGGTGGCGTACAGCCTCGACACAGACAAATACTATTGGGAACAAACCATTCAAAATCAAACCACCTATCAAATGGATGGTCTTCCTCCGGGGGCATATCATGTTGTTGCTTATGCTTTGCCCGATGGCAAACTGGCAGGGCGCTATGATCAGTTCTACTTGTGCGGACTTCATCAGGGTTGTACCGACTCAAGTTGGGTGGACGTACAGGTGCAGGCTGGAGTCATCACAGGCAGTGTTGACCCCGGCAATTGGTATGTCGGTGCTGAAAATTATCCGCCTATGCCGTTCTACGAGCCTGCTTACCCGAGCGGAACGGGCACATATGTGCGGCAAGAGGCTGCTGTCGGCAGCATTGCCGGACAGTTGAGTTACCCTTCCAGTTTTATTCCCTCAATGGTGGTGGTTGCTTTTGACGCAAAGGGTCCGAACTACCGCTATGTGATCACCAATGAAAATTCATCCACCTATCAGATCGATGATCTTCCGGTTGGCTCTTATTATGTGGTTGCCTATCCCGCCAATGATTCAACCTATCCCGGCGGATATTCGCAAGCGGTTCCATGCGGGTTGCTTGTTTCTTGCACAGACCATAGCCTGATCCCTGTGAATGTCCTGGAAAATCAGGTGACTCAGGGAATCAACCCCGGGGATTTCTACGCCCCGCCCGGAACTTTCCCGACCTCTCCGGTTCCTTAATTAGACGAT
>JBAIYF010000395.1:0-1952 GCA_037916115.1 Anaerolineales bacterium | reverse complement strand
GCTGAAGGTTTGTATCTCGCCTTCGACAAACAGGGCGATAAAATCTATACTGCATACCCGTAGGGCAACATACCATGGCGCCCTGCAACAAAAGGATTACACATGACCATTTTCGATAAATTCAATTTGAAAGACCGCGTGGCTGTCGTTACCGGTGGCGGCGGGCAGCTCGGTTTTGAATTCTGCAAGACTCTCGCCGAAGCAGGCGCGGCGGTTGTCGCTGCAGACTTGAACATGGATTTTGCTTCCAAAACTGCGACTCGCCTCACCGAAGCCGGATACTCCGCCATGGCGTTTCCCCTCGATGTGACCCGCCTCGAATCGACCCGTGACCTGGTCGCTGAAACCGTCAAACAGTTCGGTCGCCTCGACATTCTCGTCAACTCCGCCGCGCTCGACCCCAAGTTCGACCCCACTGCTGCCGAAAAAGGCATCGCCCCCGGCGCCTTCGAAGACTATCCGCTCGCAGATTGGCAAGCCGCTCTCAACGTCAACCTGACCGGCATGTTCCTCACCACCCAAGCCTGTGTCAAGCAGATGGTAGCGCAGGGCAAAAAGGGCAGCATCATCAACATCTGCTCCACCTACGGCTTGAACGGACCCGATCAGCGTATTTACATCAAAGATGGCAAACGTGTGGCATTCAAACCGGTGTACTACTCCACCACCAAAGCCGGTGTGATGGGTTTTACAAAGTACCTTGCTGCCTACTACGCCGAGACCGAGATCCGCGTCAATGCGCTGACCCCCGGCGGTGTGTACAACAATCACGAAGAATATTTCGTCAAGAACTACTCTGCCAAGACCATCCTTGGGCGCATGGCTAAGAAAGACGAAATGAACGGCGCATTGCTTTTCCTCGCTTCTGAAGCCTCTTCCTACATGACCGGCAACAATGTCATCGTCGATGGCGGTTGGACGGCGTGGTAGAGAACGATAATCGAGAACTCGATACTCGATTGATGAATATCGAATATCGAATTGCGAATATCGAGAACTTATGACAAACATCCTCGCTATCATCCCCGCCCGCGGTGGCTCGAAAGGAATTCCGCGCAAGAACATCCGCTCATTTGCAGGGTATCCGCTGATTGCGTGGAGTATCGCCGCAGCGAAACAATCTGAACTGGTCACGCGTGTCATTGTCTCGACCGATGATGAAGAGATCGCCGCTGTTGCCCGCGAATGGGGCGCGGAGACGCCATTCCTGCGTCCGGCTGAACTGGCACAAGATAAGACCACCGACCTGCCCGTTTTTGAGCAAGCCCTCAAATGGCTGGAAGAGGTAGAAGGCTACCGCCCCGATGCTGTGGTACAACTTCGCCCCACCTCGCCCATCCGCCCGCCCAAAATGGTGGATGATGCGATTCGCATCCTGTTAAATCATGCCGATGCCGATTGCGTGCGCGGAGTTGTGCCTGCCGGGCAGAACCCGTTCAAGATGTGGCGCTTCAACGGCGAAGGCAAACCGCTCAACCCGTTGCTTGAGGTGCCCGGCATCCCTGAGCCGTATAACGCGCCGAGGCAGATCCTGCCGCCTGTCTATTGGCAGACGGGACACATCGATGCGATCCGTGTGTCGACGATCGCGAATAAGAAGTCGCTGACCGGCGATGTGATCTATCCGCTGGTGATCGACCCGCGCTACACCGTGGATATCGACAACCTGTCCGATTGGGCAAAGTACGAGGCACTGGCCAACAGCGGGCTGGAAATGGTGACACCCGGGACTCCTGCCGTCGCGAAGCGCCCGATGCCGGAGAAGATCGACCTGATCCTCTGCGATTTCGATGGCGTCATCACCGACAACCGCGTCTGGGTGGACCAGGATGGGCATGAGACCGTCGCCGCCTATCGCAGTGACAGTGTCCGGGTGAAGGAGTTGCATGCGATCGGCATTGAGGTGATGATCCTCTCGTCCGAGCCGAACCGCGTCGTGGAGGCGCGCGCCC
>JBAIYF010000394.1:0-6928 GCA_037916115.1 Anaerolineales bacterium | reverse complement strand
TTGTTCACTTCCTGTTTATGCGACTTGACCATGAAAATACTGAACAAAACCACCAAAAAACTTGCGCCGTTGATCCAAAACGCAGCCGCAGAACCGACCGCCTTGAGGAGAAAGCCAGCCGCAGCAGGACCCAACATACGTGCAACTTGCAGCCCCATGATGTTCAGCGTCACAGCCTGACGAACTTGGGTCATACCGGAAAGATCGCCAATGAATGCCTGCTGGGCGGGGAAATCCAGCGCGGCGATCGTGCCGAGAATGAACGAAAGGACATAGATATGCCAGATCTGCACAAGACCCGTCTGCACAAGGATGGCAAGCGTAAACGCCAGTATCATCGCAATGGATTGGGTGACCAGAAGGATCATACGGCGGTTGAAACGGTCGGCAAAACCGCCTGCCCAGGGGGCGAGCAAAAAGAGCGGCAAACTGTTGAGCATGACCACAATACCGAGCGAGCTTTCAGAACGGGTCAACTCCCATACCACCCAGCTTTGGGCGGTGGATTGCATCCATGTGCCAAGCAGGGAGACGGCCTGCCCGCCAAGGTAGATACGCAAGTTACGATTCTTAAGGGGTTCGAAACTACGGGTGTATGTATTGATAAGAGTGGGACGTTCAATTGGCTTTTCCAAAGCAACTCCTGATTTCCAGATTTTTTTATTCAGACAATTTTACGATGAAAACCATCAAACAATTCTTACCAACCTCGAAATTTACTTGTAAAATCAATCTTGAGAGTGATGAATGGGTCTTGCAAAGGAGCGAATATGCGTGAACTCGAAAAGATCATTATGGAAGAAATTTCTTCGCTGGAAGACATGCGCCTTATCGATGTGATCGGGTTCATCCGTTACATGAAAGCGGAAAAACCCATCCCACAAAAATGGGTTTCCGGCTGGTTTGAGTCGGCGCTCCAGTCCATTCACGATGATGAGGAAAAACTTCTGAAGGAAGTTGAAGCATTACGAAAACGAAAACAAGGGGATAGCCCAAATGGGTGAATATTCTCTTGCACACCCGTGCTACAATTGCTCAAGGTAACTTATGACAACCATTCGAACCCCTGCAAGGATCATCCCGCGCGCCTTCCCCGGCATCAAACCTGAGGAGGTACAGGAGATCATTATCAACAGCCAGATCAAATCCTACCCGGCAGGGACTGTTCTCTGCAGGGAAGATGAGATCGAGCATACGTTTTACATGATCCTCGAAGGGGAATTTGAAGTTACAAAGACGATCAACAAATCAGATAAACGCCTCCTCATCACGCTTCGGGCGGGTGATTTCTTCGGTGAGATGGCGCTCATTCATAACGCTCCGCGTGCCGCCACTGTTGCCTCGCTGACGCCTTGCGTGGTGCTCGAACTTAATAAACAAGGCTTCGACCGGGTGCTGAAGCACAGCCCCAGTGTGGCAACTGCCATGGTCGCAGAGATCAGCAACCGGTTAAGGCAGAACGACCAGCTCGCCATCGAAGACTTGCGACTGCGCGCACGCGAACTGGCAGATGCGTATCAAAAGCTCGCCGAACAAGATATGGCGAGAAACGAATTCCTCACGGCGATCGCCCACGAGTTGAGAACTCCGCTTATGGCAGCCAGCGGGTACCTGCACACGATGAAAAAGGGCATGCTCCAGGGAGACCAGTTGCAGTCTGCCATTGAAGTCGTCAGCCGTAATGTGGACCAGATCGTCAACCTGACGAACGACCTGCTCTTCTTGCAGGAACAAGACCTTGTGTTGCGAGATTTTCAGCCAATTAACCTGCCTGCCCTGGTGGATCGGGTCACCGAAAAATTGAAAGGAAGGGCAAAAGCGCGCGGCGTCACCATAAAGGTCAGGAGTATTAACAACCTTCCCAGCATTCCCGGGGATGAGACCTCGCTTGAACGTGCCATCACCGGACTGGTGGACAACGCCATCAAGTTCAGCCCGCCCAACGGAACAGTTGAGATCCGTTTTTCAGAACAACCCAATCATGTAACCCTTAGTGTGGTTGACCACGGTATCGGTATCGACCCGCATATCCGCCCGCGCATCTTTGACCGCTTCTTCCACCTCGAAAAAAGCGGCGACGAGATCTACGACGGACTTGGAATCGGTCTTTCCATCACCCGCCAGGTCATTCAACAGCACCGCGGCACACTCGAAGTGGATAGTCAACCCGGGCAAGGCAGTACATTCACACTATCGTTATTGAAGTGGAATTGAACTGCAATAGTTAAAACCCCGAGCCGGTATTATCATGCCAAAACATCGATATCATGCAAAAACTGCTACCCATCCTAGCCACTGGCATCCTTATCATCAGCGCCTGTAACTCCAACAGCGCCCCCACCCTCCCGACCATCTTACCGGGTACGGAGCAACCCATCAACGGGCTTGCTGCCCAAGGGTCCTGCGAAAACGAACTCCTCCCAGTCGTTCAGGGAGCTTCCTGGGTATACAGCAGCATTGGCGGACCCAACGGAGATTTCACCTACAAAGACACCATCTCAGAAACCCACGCTGGCGGGTTCACATTAACATCTGATTTCCCCAACCAGAGCGTCAACCAAACATGGGTATGCACACCAGATGGTCTGATCGCCTATCAACTTGGCGGCGGCACTACAGCCAGCGTCTCCATGCAAAACATGATCTCGGGCTTTACCACCATTGAGGTCAACGGTCTCAGCCTGCCCGCCCTGGTCACACCGGGACAAACCTGGAACTACAACCTAACCATGGAAGGCTCGATCGAAACTCCGGGAGGCGCAGTACAATCTCCCGGCACGTTCAAGCTCGACATGCAGGAACTTGGCAAAGAGTCGATCACCGTCCCCGCCGGAACTTTTGAAGCCACCCGCATTCAAGCCACCTTCAACGCCCAGATCAGTGTAGATTTTCAAGGCAGCCCTGTTCCATACATGGTCAACGGCACAAGCATCGTTTGGTACGCGCCCGGCGTTGGCTATATCAAATCCATCGAAAACATAGATTTCAGCGGGACCACATTCACATCCACAACGGAACTGCAAACCTATAGCATCCCATAATCAAAACTGCCGCCAAATTGGCGGCAGTTTTGATTCAACCAAACAACACTTTCAATTTTTCATTTTCATAATAAGACCGAGCCGAAAAAGGCGAATCGCCGCGTTTCATAGAATGGATGCGCCCAAGCAGGATGGGCAGGTCTTCCACCACAGGAAGCTGACTCAGCGCCTCCAACCGGACCCATTCCGGTTTGCCCTCCTTCGAGCCTTGGACTTCGCCTTGAGCATCCTCACCCACCACCACGAACAGACAGATACCCACATCCCCCGCGTCAACGATCACCGTGCCAGCCAGCCATACATCGGCTGTGATGCCGGCTTCCTCCAGCAATTCACGCCGCGCCGAAGTGAGAACATCCTCCCCACGATCTACATGCCCACCCAAGCCGTTGTATTTGCCAGCCCAAAGCCGTTTTGTAGGAGCGCCTTTGAGCAATAAATACTCATCCCCGCGCCGGACGAAAATCGCCGTGCGGGGAATGAGCATATAACGGTCGTTCGTAACACCCTGATCTGAAACAGGCATTGCGATTTAATCTGAAAGGTCGCTCACGTCTTCCGCGGCAACATCTTCCTTGACATAATCTGCCAGAACCGGCGCCACCTTGGCAGACGTGATGAACTTATCGGTGAGCTGTTTTGTATCTTTCAAACCAAGCAGGTTGAACAATTTGTCGAACTGTGCCTCCCAGGCGGCGCCAAGTTTGGCATGTACATCGGCGGGCAGGGCATAAGACTTCGCCTTGAACGGACCAATGGCATTCTTGCGCACCTTGTAATAGAACTGCTCATCGGTCATACCGGGCTTACGGTCACCTGCGGAATTGACATCCAACCACGCGTACATTTCCTTGCGGAAGTCGGCTGGGATATTATCGAAGAACAAGGTTGCAAAGTTCGTGGCAAGGTGAACTTCAATAGCTTCGTTCTGCACGAATTTGTTGAAGTTTTCTTCTGGAACTGTGGAAGCACCATGTTGAACCGTACCGCCCATACCGTAATCCTTGCGGGCAACGCGGCTGAGATCACGCAGCACATCAAAAGCGATCGTCACTTCAGCAATCGAGCCATCCGGCAAAACGGTGCCACCGTGAGAGGTGCCGGTCAGCACACTGATCTTGCTCAAGCCGGGCTTACCGGGGGCAAGTTTCTGCAGATTGGCATTGTAGGCATCCATGTAGGCGCGCAATTCGGGCTCGGTGGAATTTTCGGTACCCACTTCGCCGATCTCGCCGCCAATGGAAATGGTGACGCCAGCCGGTTCGTTCTCGCGGATGAACGCTGATAATTCTGCCGAAAGTTTGCTGTTCAACGCTTGCTGTTCTGCCACGGTCGGCAGGTGAATATCAACCAGGGTGGAAGTATCCACGTCAATGTTGAAGAAACCGGCAGCCATCGCCTCAATGGACAGGTCGCGCACGGCTTTCAACTCGGCTTCGGGGTCTGTCTTATATTTCTTGGCAGAAACTTGAAAATGATCGCCCTGAATGAAAACGGGACCTTCATATCCTTCCGCTACAGCAGCGCCAAGGATGTTGGTGGAATATTCTGAAGGACGCTGGTAGGTGTAGGTCATTTCGGAACGCGCCAGTTCAAAGATGAACGCACCGGCATTGATCTTCTTCGCTGCGCGGAACATGGCACGGGCGGCATGATGCGACAGGGCGCGCAGGTTGAAAGCCGGGGTGCTGAAGGTCATCGGGGCGTCGCCACGTCCGCGAGCCATGTACAGGTCGTGGATGGAAGCGGGGTAGACACCCAGCTCGAGCGCCGCAGCACGCACCAGAAAACGGGACCAGCCCGCGGTTGAGTCAGAGGCGAGCGCGGAGCGTTCCACCAGTTTGCCGACATTCTTCCTGAATTTATCGGCATCCACCACACGGACTTTTGTTCCCTCCACTGCAATACTGTTCTCGACCAGATCGAGTAATTGTTTTACGTCAGACATTGAGATCTCCTGATAAAAAAATGATTGCTTGATTATAACTGGTATTAAACGATATAATTGTTCGGACGCAGGAAACGTTTATTGGAAATGCTCGTATATTCTGGCAGGAGGCTCAAATGAGCGATTTTTTTGAAAAAGTCAGCAGTCAGGTAGACCCGTTCAAGAAGTTAATGTCGTACATTCCCGGTTTCAGTGGTTATGTCGAAAGGCAGAACCGCCGCGACGCAGATAAATTACTGCGCGAAACCGTGGCACGCCGTTTTGAAGAGCACTGGAGCCGCGCCTCAAATCTACAGGCGGATATGGTCTCCCAAGGGAAGTTCTCCCAAGTGGATGACATGGAAAAAGCCGCACTTGCCCTGCGCACTTTTATCGACAAGATCAGCAAAGCGGCACGCGGATATTCCGGCATGTTCGATGCGGTCAAGATCAATGAGAAGGAACTCGAAGCGATCTATCAATTCGATGCCGCCTTCTTTGACCTGGCAGATCAGATAAAGAACGCATTGGACAATGTAGAAGCCAGCATGGGTGATGAAGCCGCCCTGCCAGCCGCCATCCGCAATATCAACTCTCTTACCCGCCTTGCAGTGGAAACGTTCGAACGCCGCTCTGAAGTGGTAACAGGAAGCCGGTAAATTATATGTAGGGGCGGGACACAAACCCGCCCCTACGGTTAAACCTATGTGGCATAACTACATAAACGCAGCATCCATTGAGGAAGTCACCCAAATCCTTTCTGAAAAACGTGAAAGCGCCCGTGTGGTTGCCGGGGGGACCGACCTCATCCTCGAACTTGAGCGCGGCGTCCGCAAAGGCGTGGACACGCTCATAGATATTACCCGCATTCCCCAACTGAACCAGATCACAATCGACGAAGATGACGTCATTCATCTTGGTGCGTTGGTCACCCACAACGACTGTGCTGCATCCAAACTCATCCGCACACGGGCATATCCGTTGGCACGCGCGGCATGGGAGGTTGGCGCACCGCAGATCCGCAACCGCGGCACGATCGCAGGCAACCTCATCACCGGCTCGCCCGCCAACGACACCATTACCCCATTGATGGCGCTCGGCGCAAAAGTGACGCTTGCCTCCGCCCGCAAAACCCGCACCGTTCCGCTTAAAAAGTTCTATCTCGGTGTACGCAAAACGGTGATGGAACCGGATGAAATAGTGGTGGATATTTCCTTCCCCGCCATGACCAAGACCCAGCGCGGGACGTTCATCAAACTGGCGCTGCGACGCGCGCAAGCCATCTCACTCGTCAACGCGGCTCTTATTCTGGACCTCAAAGGGGATACCGTCAAATCAGCTTCCATCACACTGGGAGCAGTAACGCCCATCATCACCCATGCACCCCAAGCCGAGAAGTTCCTCATCGGCAAAAAACTCAACGATAAGAACATTGCTGCCGCCGCCGAGTTGGCGGTCAAATCTGCCAAACCGATCACAGATGTACGCGGGTCTGCCAGTTACCGCAAGGAAATGGTACGCGTCATCACCCAGCGCGGGCTGACAGCCATCCGCGACGGCAAAGAGCAGGCAGGCATGCCCAAGAAACCGATCCTGCTGGCAACCGCCAAAGCGGAACTCGGAATTCAAAATTCGGAATTTCCAAAATCCCCCATCGAAACCACCGTCAACGGCAAAAAATACACCTTTACCAGCGGACACGAAAAAACGCTCCTGCGTTTATTGCGTGAAGAAGGCATGCTGGTCGGCACAAAAGAAGGCTGCGCCGAAGGTGAATGTGGCGCATGCACTGTGTACCTTGACGGGCAGGCGGTCATGTCTTGCCTTGTGCCTGCACCGCGCGCGCACGGAGCCAATATCGTCACCATTGAAGGGCTGGCAGACGGCGAAACCCTCAACCCCGTGCAGGCAAAATTCATCGAACATAACGCCGTGCAATGCGGATATTGCATTCCCGGCT
>JBAIYF010000393.1:0-3083 GCA_037916115.1 Anaerolineales bacterium | reverse complement strand
TTGTATTTCGCTTCGATGAGTCAGGTCTACCCGTGGGATCGCGGTACGAACTTTGCGGTGGAGATCGGACGCAAAGCCGCGCGGATGATGAAGTAATAAACTACAATCAGCATGAGACAGGTTCTCATGCTGATTTTTTATTCGGAGTGTTAATGCACCCATCCTTCGTTAAACCTCGCTACGACTCGGGCGGATTCGCCAGCCTGCCCGGACGCATTCAAGACGCTTTTGCTTCACAGAAATATGATGCCGTTGTGCTCTTCTTCGTGGACGCCTTCGGCTGGCGTTTCTTTGAACGGTTTCAAGACCATCCTTTTCTGCAGCGCTTTGCCAAACACGGCAAGATCGAAAAACTAACTTCGCAATTTCCCTCCACCACTGCCGCACATGTCACAACCATCCATACGGGTGTGCCTGTTGGGCAGAGCGGAGTCTATGAATGGTATTACTATGAGCCGCTTGTAGACCGTGTTATTGCGCCGTTGTTGTTCTCTTATGCGGCGGGCAGCAAAGACCGCGACACCATCAGCCTCAAAAAAATAAATCCTGAAGCCTTATATCCACGAGGTACGCTTTACCCTGCGCTGAGCGCCATGGGCGTAAAGTCATTCAACTTTGGCAGCCGTGAGTTCACACCATCCACATATTCCAAAGTGGTGATGCAGGGTTCAGAGATCATTCCCTTTAAGACCCTGCCCGAGACTTTGGTCAATGTCGGCGAATTGCTGAGGAGACAGACCCAGCCTGCGTATATTCACGTCTATCTCGGTCACATTGACGGGCTCGCCCACGAATATGGACCTGACACGCCGCAGGTCGACGCAGAGATCGAAACATTTTTGCTGACGATGGAGAATTTTTTCAGCCGGACTTTTAGCGACAAAAAACGGCTTCTTTTTCTGATGACCGCAGATCATGGCATGTGTGAAGTGGACCCGCAGACCACGATCTATCTCAACATGGATAGGAACTTCACCGGGGTCGAGCGATTTATCCGTGCTAATAAACGCGGTTATCCCATCGTCCCTGCCGGGTCGGCGCGTGATATGTTCCTCTATATTAAGAATGGCATGGAAGATGAAGCCTGTGCCTTTCTTTCAAAACGCCTTGAAGGACGGGCAGACGTGGTCAAGACCGAGACGTTGATCTCTGAAGGCTACTTTGGACCGGAGGTCTCAACACGTTTTCGAGAGCGGGCTGGCAATGTCATTATCCTGCCGTATCGTTATGAATCCGTGTGGTGGTATGAAAAGGAAAAATTCGAGATGAAATTCCGCGGGCATCACGGCGGTTTGACCCCGCAGGAGATGGAAACTGTTTTGTATTCGCTGGAAGTTGAATAATCAAAAGAGCGACCTGATCCAGGTCGCTCTTTTGATTTTATTGCCCGCGTCCGTGATTGTATGGGCTCCAGTTACACAAGTTGATCATGTTCGTCGTCCCTCCACCATTCACTGTGACGGGGATCATCAGGTTGGTATTCGGGTCGGCGTAAGCGCCTTCGAGACTGTAGCCGGGCGCCCAGGCGTACACGTAGTATCTTCCGGTTGGGACGAGCACATTGTAGTAAAGCTGGTTCTCAACGATCGCGAACTGGATGCGCTCACCGGTTTTGACGTTCTCAACATACAGGGTCATGGGCGGGTTGAATTCGCTCGGGTAGCACAGACTGCCGGTGATGGTGCCATGCGGCAGCGGATCAGCCTGCTTGACGCGGATATCCACATAAATGGAAGTGTTGGCTTTATCTCCGGTTCCAAAGAGTGCGCCAGATGCGTTGCGGAGGATCCAGTAGCCCTTGTAAGAGCCGGGGTTGCTTGGGGCGGTCAGCGTGACAGAGACATCCACGCTCTGTCCGGGAGCTATGTAACCGGGTACGCGGACTGAAGTGGTGCCGCCCATCTGGTCGCCGCCATTGAATACAAGGGTGTAATCGGGCGTCCATGTGCAGGTGCCGCGGTTCTTGACACGCCAGATCTTGGTGAAGGTCTCGCCGGGCTGGAACGTCGTGCCATCGGGGATGGTGACATCGGTGACGAATGCCATCCAGTCACAGTAGGTCACGGGCGCCGCGGTAGGCGGAAGAGCCGTCGCTGTAGGCACGGGTGTATTCGTGGCCGGAACAGGCGTCGCCGTGGCAGGAAGCGGGGTTTGAGTCGGGGCGTTCTGGGTCATTGCGACGGTGGTCTGCGTCACCATCGCTTGGATGGTGGCGAGGGCATCCGGTTCATTTTCGGCGCGGTCTTGTTGAAGCATGGGCATGGCAAATACGCTGATGGGAATGAGTGCCAGCATACAAAGGATCATGACGCCAAATAAGGCAATAATATTGTTGGTGGTCCATTTCATAATCAACCTCTTTTCTTTCGCCCTTCTAGAACGACATGCCCTTTTGAAATGTTCCCGCCGTTAACTGGTACTCTGGTACTCCATATAGGATGTAATAGAAATGCAATAAAAGCCGTCTACACAATATGATTTCTTCCACTGATTTGAATCCCCTGATCTTATCGGCTTTCACCAAGGAGATCACCTGGCTGGATGCCTCCAATCGATATTCGTTGGATGATTTTATTGAGACTTTTTTGTCCATCCGCCAGCAGACGCAGGAACGCCTCGAAAACCTGACCGATGAGCAGGTTGCCTTTACCTCAAGCTTTCACCCCTTCTGGAGCATTAGTGAGTCGATCACGCACCTGATCCATTCGCAGAATTTTTATTACAACATGCTCCTGGACCTTTCCACCAGCCAGTTGCCCCACATGGTCGAAGCGGCACGCGGATTGGGCGAGGGGGCAAAGCAAAACATCTCTGCTGAAGAATTACGCAGGCAGTTGCGCGAGGCTACCGGGCAGATCCGCACCGCGCTCGAAGATACAAGGAATTCGCACGACGCAGAAAAGACCACGTCCAATCCATTTTTTGGTGTGTGTAATTACAAGACCTGGGTCTTGCTTTTGTTGGCACACGAGGTTGATCACTTGCGCCAGATCGTGGCAATGAGAAGTGTGGCAAGGACGAATTCATAGTTGCTGTCATGCAGAAGGCATGACCTGCTTTCGGTAGACAAAAAACAGCCCTCG
>JBAIYF010000392.1:0-2899 GCA_037916115.1 Anaerolineales bacterium | reverse complement strand
GTTTGGGTATCGGCATTGCCGGACCATACGTCTGTTTCAACCTGCGGGTTGATGGCGGTTTCGTATGTCCAAGAGCCGTCGCGCGAGTCAATGTAAAGTTCGCGAGTTTCGCCGGGGAAGTTGTTGTCGTAAACAAGGATGGCATATAAGCCATCACCTTTATCTTCCACGCCAAAGGGCGTAATAGCATGACCATCGCCACTTTCATTGTAGATTCCGATGGTATAGGTCTCACCGTTGACATCCATCTGACGGACGGTTTCCAAAATCTCCATCGGCGTGCCAGTGATGATGCTGGATGCGGTGGGGTCTACTGCCTGGGTTGCCCACCAGTAAGCAATCTCGCGTTGAAGCGCTTCGTTGTTGAGGTCAAGGTCACTGGCAAGTGAGCCGCCAAAATCGGCAGGTGAGACCTTACCGGTGTACATCATCAGACTTAGTACCGCCATCCCTTCACAGTGACCGCCCGCCATGTCTTCATTGATCTGCTCCATCCACTGCTGGGCGGGAGGTGTAAGGATACATTCATCGCCGTTTATATCAGCACAGACTTCGTCACCGAACATGCGGCGCAGTTCATTGGCGGTCAGGTTGGTCACATCCACTTCACTACCGTAGTTCTCAAAACTGAAACCGTTCGCTTCAGGGGTAAAACCAAAATCATAGATCACTTCGCCGGGAGCGCTCGCATCGGCAGGAACGCCGCTGGGTGCTTCTTGATCTCCAGCGCCCGGGTCTTCGCTCTCGTCGGTGTAGATTTCCTCTCCCCCATCCTCGGTGTAATATTCATCTTCGTAAGATTCGTCACCACATGCTGACAACAGAATGCTGAACAATGCCAGCAGGGAAAACAGAATATAAAGCGGATTTCTTTTCACAAAAAACTCCTTTTGAAATTGGTCTTAATCAAAACACCCGACATTTGAATTTCAGCCGGGTGTTGATTTCAGTCACACTGTAAAGTTACACTGGTTTATGCTTTTTGCAGGACAAAATACCAGTAGCGGCGTTTTTCCAAATGGGGCGTGGACGCAATGTTATCCATGGCGAGACCCGCAAAGTGATAGAACTGCCTGCGCAGAAGGCGGGGGATATAACGGTCCACCAATGCCTTGCGGCGTTCGCGGTCCAGGTCCATTGCCCGCAGCACGTTCTCGGTGATATCCTCTTCATGAACAAGTTTGAGGCCCATCGCTTTGATCTGCTCATGCCAGATGGCAACCTTCTCTTCATAGCGCAGGTCGGTGTAAAGGAAGTATCCGTTCGGCTTGAGCACACGGCGCACATGCTCGAAGAATTTGTGCAGGTTGGGATAATACAGAGACGCTTCAACGTTTACGACCACATCGAAGGACTCATCGGCAAAGGGGAGTTCCTCGGCATTGCCATGATGGAAGGAAAGTTCCTTCAGGTGTTGATATTGTCTGCGGCAAAATTCAACTGCACGGGTGGAAAAGTCCAAGCCGGTATAGGAACGCGGCTTGAAATGCTTGACGATGAAGGACGCGCCTCCACCCCGCCCCGAGCTGACCTCCAACGCCTCAGCCTCACGCCAGTTGACACCGTTGTGGTTGGCGATCTTGTGATACATCTGCAAAGGGTAGCGGTGAATCTCTTCTTCGGGAGAGAGCGGAATGGGTTCGGGATGGGCATACCCGAAGTTCATAAATAGGACCTCGTTACCGCGGTCGAACTTTGTGATCAGGTCATATTGAATGCGGGTGAGCCAGCTTTTGAGGTTGGGGAAACGATGGAATAGCAATTTGTTCAACATGGGTTCACTCTCCTGTGAGGTTTGTTGCAAAAAGCACCCAGGAACAACTGGATGCCTTTGAGAATTATAACCCTGCGAACTTATGGAAGATACCGCCTTGCAAAACTGGCGGGAAATGACTAACGTTTATCATGTTATAGAACTTCATGATCAAAATCGCGTCAGCATAGCAAGTTGTTTTTCAACATCCACACTTTCTATTTTCCACCCGGCATTTGCCCAAGCACGCAAATTAATATGATTTCCCTCCTTATTGCGCACCCACCATCTCTCATCCTCATATGCAGAAGAAGGCAGCTTAAACTTTAATATTCCTTCAATCTGGACAAAGGAAAGTGTTATTTCTTTTTGAGTTGCAGGCAAATCACGCAAGTAATTTTCAAGTGGAACATATTTGCCGGGCATAAGTATTCTTCTACTTTATAAATCAAACAGATAAGCCCTATGGTATCCCTTAAGGCTTATCTGTTTCAATTCATCATTTACTACACTAACTGTTCGTAATTCTCAGGCAGCCAACAGCAAAGGACCAACTCTCTCGCCGCCTTGACCTCATCCATGCGACCGAACTTGGTGGTGATGGGCGCTTCGTGAAGCAAATTCGGCTGAGTCTTCGCTTCCTCCGCGATCTTGATGAGGGCATCGGCAAAGCGGTCTAGGGTGTCTTTGTTCTCGGTCTCGGTCGGTTCGATCATCAACGCCTCAGAGACGATGAGCGGGAAGTAGTTCGTTGGCGGGTGGAAGTTGTAATCCATCAGGCGCTTCGAGATGTCCAACGCGCGCACATCAGAGCCTTCAAACTTGCCCTCCATGACGAACTCATGCATACAGATACGGTCAAACGGAATGCGATACGTACCACGCAGACGGGCTTGCAGATAGTTAGCGTTGAGCACCGCGTACTGTGAAATGTCCTTCAAGCCATCGGGTCCGTGCATGGCGATGTAAGTGTAGGCACGCACAAGTCCGCCGCCGAAGTGACCGTGGAAGGCTTTCATGCGTCCGATCGAGTTCTTGGGGCTGACGAAGCCATACAACGGCGCGGTTTCCTCGTCGCCTTCTTCGATGATGCCCACCAAGGGAGACGGGAGGAAATCAGCCAGACGCTGGCTGACACCCACCGGA
>JBAIYF010000391.1:0-3703 GCA_037916115.1 Anaerolineales bacterium | reverse complement strand
AATCCGCGGCACGGATCAGGTCGCTGGGAGTATAGGCATGCACGGGATAGACAGCGATGCCTGCCGTGATGCCCAGCTGAATGTTTGCTTCCTTGGGGAAGGGGAATTTGAACTCCTGCATCAACCCGATCACTTTGTTCGTAACTGCCTGTGCGGCGTCAACGTCCGAGTTGCGGATCACAAGGGTTAGTTCATCGCCGCCGTACCGTGCAAGAAAATCCTCGCTGCGCATGCGTTGGGCGAGAAAATTGAAAAGTTCGTAAAGCAGCTTGTCGCCGAGGTCGTGCCCGAAAGAGTCGTTGACCTTCTTGAACCCGTCCAGGTCCATCATCACCACCGAGAATGGCTGCTTGGTCTGGTCAGAAAGACGCCATTCCTCCTGAATCCGTTCATCCAATGCACGGCGGTTCGGCAGACCGGTGACGCTGTCTGTGTTCGCCATTTCCGAGATCTTTTTATATAGATTGGCGTTGAAGATCGCCACCGCCGCCTGGTCTGCCAGCAGACTAATGAGGCGCATCTCCGAACGTGTAAAACGCCCGGTAACACTCTTTGAAAGGTTCATCACCCCAAGGATTTCATCCTTGAACATCAGTGGAACTCCAATAGTGGAGCCAGTCCACTTGACCGGCAGATCCCTGTACAGGGGATGATTGGACATATCTTCAACTATGAGGGGTTTTCCGGTTCGGGCCACGGTGGCGGTTAATCCGTCTTTACGAGGCTTGGAGATCGGTTCGTTCCTTGTCCCCTGATTATCGAGCGATGCACCGAATTCCAACTCGCCACGCTCGTACATGAAAATATGCACCGACTGGGAATTTTTGATCAGACTGAGCGCTTCGGTAACAAGCAGATCCAGCACTTTTTGAAGGTCGAGGGTTGAGGTCAGGTTCAGGCTGATGCGTTTCAAGGCATCCAACTCATCCGCCTGATGTTTAACCGTCATCATCAGGGAGTGTTTCGATATAACTTCATGGGTGACCGATTTTTCTTCATTGTCCCCGGTCTTTTTATCAGTGAATTGCTCGCGTGCCTCGATAATAACTTGGATAAGCCTTAATATTGCCTTTTTTTCATCAGGCGGAATGGTATCGTCCTGAGAGATGATATCCCAAGCCCGTGAAAAAACACTGCTCTTACCATTATGGTTATCGTTCATTTGTCCCTAATTATGCCCGTCCATGGGCGGCCTATCAAGGTACTATTTGTACTATTATACACTTACAAATAAGCCTAAAATCGCCAAAAATGGACTGTGTTAGAATGAAATAAATTTCAGTTAATTTCGAGGTACATGTGCCAGACTCGCCAAAAGTTCCGCCTGCAACACCTTTAAATCCTCGCCGCCGCGCTATTGTCCTTGGCGCTTCGGTCGGTCTCGGAGCTGCTCTTGCTCGAAAACTTGCAAAAGAGGGGTATACAGTTGCTTTGCTCGCCCGTCAAAAAGACAAACTGGATACCCTCAGCAAAGAGATCAATCAGGCTGCTGGTGAAACCCGCGCTCTGGCGTATGCCCATGACGTGGAAAATTACAAAGAAGCGCCGGCGCTCTTAAAAAAGATAGTTGCAGAAATCGGCGGTTTGGATACTTTCATTTTCGTTGCAGGCGTCAATTACCCGCCCGGCGGCATGGACAAATACAACTTTGAAAACGACCGCAAAATGGTGGAGATCAACCTGATCGGCGCCATGGCTTGGTTGACACCCGTTGCGGAAATGTTCCAAAGTGCCAAAGCCGGTCAGATCGTCGGCATCGGCTCGGTCGCTGGCGACCGCGGACGTGTAGGCAACCCTGGCTACAACACATCCAAAGCAGGCTTGCACACCTATCTCGAAGCCTTGCGCAACCGCCTTACCCGACATGGGGTGAATGTGCTTACCGTAAAGCCCGGTTTTATGAAGACCGAAATGATCAAAGCGGCAGTGGGTCCCACACCCATGGCGATCGAACCTGAAAAAGCAGCGGATGACATTTACAAAGCCATGCGTAAGCGCAAACAAGTCATTTACACGCCTTTCTTCTGGGCGTACATTATGCAGATCATTCGGCATATCCCATCGTTCATTTTTAGAAAACTCTCGTTCTAACCCGTAAACCCTAAAGTTCTAAAAGACCTTTAGGGTTTCATTTGAAACAAATATGCAAACCAATTTCACCCAGCTCGAAAATTTTGGACATTCTTTAAGCGCACCCGCCTATGTGATCCAACCGCGCGTTACAGAAGATGTTCTCGCCGCATTTGAACTTGCTAAAAAGGAAGGGCTTACCGTCACCGCCCGTGGCGCGGGGCGCAGCTACAACGACGCCGCTTTGAATGGCGGCGGAGTCGTGCTCGATATGTCGGCGATGAATCTGATCACGGCGTGGAACCCAGCCACAGGCGTAGTCCGAGCCGAGCCGGGCGTCACGTTGGAGATGCTCTGGCAAAAAGTCGAGCCCGATGGCTGGTGGCCTCCCGTTGTCTCTGGCACCATGAAGACCACACTCGGCGGCTGCCTCTCGGCAAACATCCACGGCAAAAATAATTTCAAAATGGGCACCTTTGGCGAACACGTCATCGAATTCACTGCCATCCTGCCCACCGGCGCCGAAGTGACCTGCTCGCCCAAAGTCAACGCGGATTTGTTTTATGCCATGATCAGCGGATATGGGATGCTGGGTATTTTCACTTCCGTCACGCTTCAGATGAAGCGGCTCCACTCGGGACTTTTGACTGTGGATGCCTTCCCCGTGCCGAATCTCAGCCGACACCTCTCCGCCCTGCAAGACGGCGCTCCCAACAACGATTACATCGTCGGCTGGCTTGATACTTTCGCCAACGGACGTTCTCTCGGGCGCGGACAGATCCACGCGGCGCGCTACCTGCACGAAGGCGAAGACCCCAATCCGCGCGAAACGATGAAGTTGAAGAACCAGATCCTGCCACCTTATATCTTTGGCGTTTTTCCCAAGGCGATGCTGTATCACTTCATGAAACCGTTCGCGAACAACCTTGGCTGGCGCATGGTGAATATTGCCAAATACATTGCCTCCCAACCCAAACACACCTTCCGCCAATCTCATGCCGCTTTCCACTTTCTGTTGGATTACGTCCCCAACTGGGAACTTTCCTACGGGCGCGGCGGCTTGATCCAGTACCAGTCCTTCCTTCCAAAGGAAACCGCTCAAGCTGCATGGACGGAGATCATCAAACTTTCGAACAAGCGCGGCATGCCCTCCTACCTTGGCGTGACCAAGCGCCACCGCCCCGATAAATTCCTGCTCTCCCACGCCGTAGACGGTTTCTCGTTTGCAATGGATTTCAAGGTGACAAACTCGAACCGCGCAAGATTACATACCATGCTGCAAGAGTTCGACCGGATCGTGATCGAACATGGCGGGCGTTTCTACTTTGCCAAGAACAGCGAAACCACCGCCCAAACCGCCCAGGCATTCTACGGTGAAGAGGCGGTGACGAAATTCAGAAAGCTGAAGAAACGCTGCGACCCGAAAGGTTTGCTCGAGTCGGATTTGTATCGCAGGATTTTTGGATAACGAATGTAGGGGCGGGGTTACCCCGCCCCTACGGGACTTAATGGTATGGACATTGATGTCTTTGATTTAGGTCTGGTCGATTACGAACGTGCCTGGAAATTACAGGATGAATACGCAGCGGCGATCGCAGCGGGGAAACGTCCGCCGACCTTGCTTTTGCTGGAA
>JBAIYF010000390.1:0-2248 GCA_037916115.1 Anaerolineales bacterium | reverse complement strand
GCAGCCCCGCCAGGTTGAATCCGCGGGAATTTTAGGAGGGAAAAGCCAAAAAGGTATAATCGCCTGAATATGGAAACTCCTCCCGTCAGCCTTGCTTTAGAAAAATTGAATATCCCGCATCGAGTCTTTCGTCATGAGACGCCTGTGGATTCGTTCGAGAAAGCCGCCAGTGACCGCGGTCAGCGCCCTTCGCAGGTCGTGCGGACGATCCTCTTTCGTGTGAGCGAGGAGGAGTTTGCGCTCGTTCTCGTGGCAGGACCGGGGCAGATCTCTTGGAAAATCCTGCGGAAACTGCTTGGCAAGTCACGCATAACCATGGCAACGGAAGAAGAAGTGCTGACTGTCACCGGCTACCGCCCGGGGACGGTGGGTCCGTTTGGGTTGGTGAAGCCGGTTCGGGTCATGGTCGAGGCTGGATTACTGAAGGAAGAAGAAGTGTCAATCGGGTCGGGCATGCGCGATACGGCGGTCATTATCAAGTCCGCGGACTTGATGAAGGGCTTGGGGGATGTGGAAGTGGTGGATTTGTTTGAATAAATCGGTGGTCGAGTAGTGTCGAGCGATAGCTAGACACGTATCGAGACCACTGGATTAACATAGAATTTGTTATTAACGGGTGGTCTCGATACGCTCCTCAAAAAGCATTCGGAGCTACTCGACCACCGGTACACAATTATGGAGAATATCAATGAGCAGAAAACAACGTGTGATCGATTTTGTAGAAATTGAATGGGCAACCTACATTGAACGCTTCAATCGTCTGCCGGAGTTGGAAGGAATGAAGCGGGTGCGCGGGCAAGGCTATGACCAGTTCCGCGATATGCTGGCACACATCCTTGCATGGTGGGAAGATGTGATGCCCGCCATCTTGGCATTGGCAGAGAATCGCGAGTTCGAGCGCAAGAAATATGATTTTGATGTGTTCAATGCTGAAGCGGTAAACAAGTACAAGGATTGGGACGAAGCCGAGTTCCTGGCGCACTTTGAGAAAACGCGTCAGAAAGCCGCAGCAGACTTCAGGTCCATGAATGAGGCGGCGTTTGAAGACAAGCGCATTTGGGGACGCATCCACGGCATTTTCATCCATCACGCCCGCGAGCATCTGGTCGCATTGAGCAAATTCCTCACACTCGATACGCTTGAGCATGAGTGGGGTAATTACATTCAGGCGTTCGATGCTTCAGAGAAAAAAGCAGAATTCTTACGTAAACAAAGTGTTGCGCGTTTTGAAGACCTGCTTGTGCATAATTTTGTCTGGTGGGAGCAGGGCGTGATCGCTGTGAATGGCGCCTTGAAAGACCCATCCTTTACCTATGCGGGTCCGGGCGATACGGATACATTCAACGCGGAAATCGTGGCAAAATACAAAGAGACGAATGAGGCAGACCTGCGTGCCTTGTTCGAGCAAAAACGTTTGGAGATGATCGAGTTCGTGCGCAGCCTGCCAGACAGTGCTTTCGAGAACCCAACCATCGAAGAATGGCTTGCCGCCGATGTTGTGGAGCATTTCGACGAACACGCCATCTAGTATCCAAACAACAGTACTTTTAGTTGCTTGGGCACAGAAAAGGATACAGTATGGATCACATCGTTTATCTCGCGCTTGGCAGCAACATGGGCAACCGTCTTGCCAATTTGAAGAACGCCATTTCGAACCTTCCGCCTCAATTGGATGTGAAAAAGAAATCGACGGTCTACGAAACCCCGCCCTGGGGACACACCGACCAGCCGATGTTCCTGAACCAGGTGGTGATGGCAAAGACATATATGCAGCCGGGAGACCTGCTTGCACACCTAAAGCGGCTCGAGACCGCGCTCGGGCGGGAAGCCAGCTTCGAGAATGGTCCACGCCTGATCGATATCGACATCCTGTTCTATGATGAAGAAATCATCGACTCTCCGCCGCTGGTCATCCCCCACCCGCGCTTACATCAACGCGGATTTGTGCTCGTGCCGCTCAACGACATTGCGCCAGACCTTGTCCACCCCGTTTTGGGAAAACCCGTCAGCGAAATGCTATTGGATGTAGACCGTTTGAACATCCACGAATATAAAGGGAAATAGACGACAGACCATAGACGACGGACGATGGATGGTTTTTGATGATCCATGGTCAATCGTCCATTGTCTTTCTAAAGGAAAAACATGCGAATCATCCGTTACCAAAATGCTGAAGGCGCCAACACCTACGGCTGGATCCTTGAAGATAAGGTCGGCGAGGTGCAGGGTAACATCTTCGGCGAATACC
>JBAIYF010000389.1:0-14506 GCA_037916115.1 Anaerolineales bacterium | reverse complement strand
CAATTATACCGTAACGCTATTTTCGAAAATACCGAAAATTCATGGTTTGACTTTGCTTTTTTTACCTGCTATTATCCCATCTATGAAACACTTATTTAACCGCGCCTTGGTTATTCTTCGTGAAATTCCGCGCTGGCTTCGACCCGGCTTGAAAATTAAACGATGGCTTTTCCTTATTATGGCCGGGGTGACTCTTCTCGGTCTGGGTATTGCGGTGGTGCTTATCGATATTTACCGCACCGACTCGAATGATCCTGCCTTACTTACCTTCCTCTCTTATGCATCGCTCAGGTTTTTACCGCGCCTTTTACGTGCCTTGATCTTCGGCGGGGTTGGGCTGATGGCGATCTTTATTGGGATGTACAAACTTAGCCGCTCTTTACTGCGCCCGTTCCTGCGTCCTGACTCTGACATTTTCTCCACGCTTGTAGAATATCAACGCCGAGGCCGCGGTCCAAGCCTGGTCGCCATCGGCGGTGGACATGGACTTTCCACTCTCCTGCGTGGCTTGAAGGCGCACACCCGCAACCTGACGGCGGTCGTCACTGTGGCAGATGATGGTGGGTCATCGGGAAAATTGCGTGAAAGTTTTGGCATCCTTCCGCCCGGTGATATCCGTAACTGTCTTGCTGCTCTTTCCAACGACGAAGCCATGTTGACTCAGTTGTTTCAGTACCGTTTCAGCGGCGCACCTGGGTTGGAAGGGCATTCGTTTGGCAACCTGTTTATCACTGCACTGACAGATCTGACCGGTAGTTTTGAAAGCGCAGTGGTGGAATCTGGGCGAGTGCTTTCGGTGAATGGACGTGTCTTGCCCTCCACACTGCATGACGTCAAACTGGTGGCAAGCATGGAGTTGCCATACACCTTTCACGAGGTTCGGGTGGAGGGCGAAAGTAAAATTCCCACCATGGCAGGCAGAATCCGCCGCGTCTGGCTTGAGCCGGATACCGCTCCAGCATTTCCACCGGTTATCAAAGCCGTCCTCAATGCCGATGTGATCGTGGTTGGACCGGGCAGCCTGTACACCAGCCTATTGCCAAACCTACTCGTGAACGATCTGCTGGACAGTCTGCGTACCAGTCGGGCACTAAAGATTTATGTTTGCAACATTGCCACTCAAGAAGGCGAGACCGACTCTTTTACCACTTATGACCATCTCCGTGCCCTGGAAGGGCATGTTGGCGCGGATCTGTTCGATGTGATTCTTTGCAATGACAACTATTCGGGGCAGTTGAATCCTGAATCTGTGTGGGTGAGGGTGGACGAGAAAACGCTTTCAGATGAACGCACGCATACAGCCGACCTTGCAGATGATGCATATCCCTGGCGGCATGATGCTGTTAAACTGGCGCGGGTTATCATGGATATTTATGACGAACGCACCGGTCCACTCAAGGGATAATGTTGTAAAATTGGAGTAAGTTGTCTGCGTAAACTATTGATATGCGGTACAATGCTGTATAGTGAAAAAAATCACAAATAAACCTTTTAAGGAGAAATCTCATGGCTATCAAAGTAGGTATTAATGGATTTGGTCGTATCGGTCGTCAGGTCTTGAAGGCGATCCGTGATCGCTATCCCCAGGAACTGGAAGTCGTTGCGTTCAACGACATCGGCGACATGAAGACCATGGCGCACCTGTTGAAATACGACACCAACTACGGCCGCTACAACGGCACTGTGGAAGTTGCCGATGACGCCCTCATTATTGATGGCAAGACAGTGAAAGTTTTCAAGGAGACTGATCCCTCTGCCATACCGTGGGGTGACCTTGGTGTGGACATTGTCGTCGAATCCACCGGCTTGTTCACCATCAAGGAAGACGGCGTGAACAAGAAGGGCAAAACCGTGAAGGGCGCAGCCAGCCACATCAAAGGCGGCGCAAAGAAGGTCATCATTTCCGCCCCTGCTGAAGGGGAGGACCTCACCATTGTGATGGGCGTGAACGAAGACAAATACGACCCCAAGAATCACCACGTGGTTTCCAACGCTTCCTGCACCACCAACTGTCTCGCACCTGCCGCCAAGGTTGTGCATGATAACCTCACCATCAAGCGCGGCTTCATGACCACCGTCCATGCGTACACCAACGACCAGAAGATCCTCGACATGCCGCACTCCGACCTGCGCCGTGCCCGCGCCGCTGCGATGAACATCATCCCGACCACCACCGGCGCAGCCAAGGCTATCTCCCTTGTCATCCCCGATCTCAAGGGCAAATTCGATGGTATCTCCCTGCGCGTGCCGACCAGCACCGTGTCCATTGTGGACTTCACCGCTGAACTCGAAAAGGAAATCAGCACCGAAGACCTCCGCAACCTCTTCCGCGATGCCGCCAAGCAGCCGCGCTTCAAGGGCATCCTTCAGGCAGTGGATGAACCCCTCGTCAGCATCGACTACAAGGGCGATCCGCACTCCTCCTCTGTTGACCTTCCGTTCACAATGGTGCTCGGCAAGGAAAAGAGCAACTTCGTCAAAGTCGTTACCTGGTACGATAATGAATGGGGTTACTCCTGCCGCACCGCCGACCTTGCAGCGTTGATGGCAAAGAGACTGTAAATAGTAATTTGGTAAATTGGTAGATTGGGAAACCGGTCTACCAATTTTTCTAATTTACCAATCTATGAATCTACTGAGTACAACATGAACAAGAAAACTGTAAAAGACCTCGACCTCAAAGGCAAACGCGTGCTCATGCGCGTGGACTTCAATGTGCCCATGGCAGATGGCAAAGTGACCGATGACAAACGCATCAAAGCCGCTCTGCCGACCATTCAATATGTTTTGGATCAGGGAGCCTCACTGCTTTTGATGAGCCATTTGGGACGCCCCAAAGGCGGCTCAGACCCGGAATTCAGCCTGCGTGCCGCTTCCGAAGCTTTGGCTTCGCTGTTGGGTCGCCCCGTGACCATGGCGCCCGATTGTGTAGGTGCGGAAGTGGAAGCGATTGCAAAGAACCTAAAACCCGGCGACGTGGTTATGCTCGAAAACACCCGCTTCCACAAGGGTGAAGAGAAGAACGACCTCGACCTTGCCAAACAGATGGCAGCACTCGGCGATGTGTATGTCAACGATGCATTTGGGTCTGCCCATCGCGCTCATTCATCAACTGAAGGCATTGCGCGTTTCCTGCCTGCCGTCTCTGGCTTTTTGATGGAGCAGGAACTGGAATATCTCGGCAAGGCGGTTGGAAATCCTGAACACCCCTATATTGCCATCCTGGGCGGCGCAAAGATTAGCGACAAGATTCTGGTTGTGGAAACCCTCGCCGCAAAATGCGACAAGCTCATCATTGGCGGCGGCATGGCGAACACCTTCCTGGCTGCTAAAGGCTTGAACATGCAAGACAGCCTCGTCGAAGCCGAGTCATTGGAAACTGCCAAGACCCTGCTTGCCAAACTGGGCGATAAACTCGTCCTCCCGGTGGATGCGGTCATTGCGGATAAGTTCGATGCCGAAGCCAACACCCAAACCGTGGACGTGGACAAGATCCCTGCAGGCTGGCGCATGTTGGATGTAGGACCGAAAACTGTCAGCTTGTACAAAGACACCTTGAACGGTGCCAAGCTCATCGTCTGGAATGGACCCGTGGGCGTCTTCGAAATGCCGAAGTTCGCCGAAGGGACGTTCGCCCTTGCCCGCATGATGGCTGAATCCAAGGCGGTCACTGTGATCGGTGGCGGCGACTCTGCCAGCGCGGTGAAGAAAGCGGGCGTTGCTAAGCAGATGACACACGTCTCAACGGGCGGCGGCGCTTCTCTCGAATTCCTTGAAGGAAAAGAATTGCCCGGTGTGGCGGCTTTGCTCGATAAATAGTCTTTTGAAAAATAGGACAAAAGGAGCAGGCGTTTTTTGTATGCGCCTGCTCCTTTTGTTTGTATAATCCCGCCATCAAAATTTAGAGGAGAAGAAAGAAATGGAAACAAACCCTGTTCCGTCAACGACGGAACCCAAGAATAATCGAAATGTGATCATCATTGTGGTGGTGGCTCTTGTTCTGTGCTGTTGTTGTGTTGCCGCCAGCATTGGTGGATATTATGGTTATCAGGCCTATGTTGCCGCCCAGCAGGTTGTGGAAGATGTTCAGGATTTTGACATTCCCGAAATTCCTACTGATGTACCCTTTACCGACCCAAACAATCCCGGCAGTGTGCCATCTTTTGATACTAGTGGCGAAGTGCCGAGTGGCGGGCTTGCTGATGAAGAGACCCGTCTTGTTGCCTGGGCATCGGTTCAATTGGTAGGGATGATGTCTGGCTGTACTGCTCCGACCGTTGAAGGGACAACCATCACAGTACTTACCGAACCTGTGGATGGTGGTCCCTGGCGTGAGGAATGGAATGTGAATTGTGGCGACGGAAATTACCAGGCAATTCCGCTTACGTTCACACCTGAGAACGGTGTGGTCAGCGTAACGGTAGATTACCAGCCTTAAGATCATCGATTAAACAGCGGATGGCATAAACCATCCGCTGTTTTTGTTTTCATTCTGATTTGCTTTCATTTTTCAAATATTTGGGCAGAGTTTGGTTTGCTCGGCTATAATGGGGGAAATTTGTTCACGGAGTTTTGATCATGGCATTTAAACCGGGCGAATACGTTGGTCCGTATCAGGTCATCGAACAGCTTGGGCAGGGTGGGATGGCAACTGTGTATAAGGCTTATCATGCCGCACTCGATCGGTATGTGGCCATAAAGGTTTTGCACCAGGCGTTTAACGAAGACTCTTCGTTCATTTTCAGGTTCCAACGTGAAGCTCGTGTGGTGGCAAAATTAGAGCACCCCAATATTGTTCCCATCTACGATTATGCAGAACACAATGGACGACCGTATCTGGTGATGAAGTTCATCGAGGGGGATACGCTCAAGGCACGTATGAACGCCGGTGTGCTTTCCACGGCTGAGATCGAAAAGGTGGTGGATTCGGTAGGGGCGGCTTTAAGCCATGCCCACTCACAGGGAATTTTGCATCGTGATATCAAGCCTTCGAACGTGATGATATCGAAAGATGATGTCATGTATCTTACGGATTTTGGGCTGGCTCGTATTGCACAGGACGGCGAATCCACCATGTCGTCGGATTCGATCATGGGGACGCCGCAGTACATTTCGCCCGAACAGGCAATGGGGAAGAAGGATCTGGATGGCAAGACGGATATCTATTCATTTGGTGTCATGTTGTATGAAATGGTGGTGGGACAAGTCCCCTTCAGTGCGGATACGCCATTTTCCATAATTCATGATCATATTTATACGCCGCTTCCTCTTCCGCGATCCATTAACCCGAATGTGCCCGAAGATGTGGAACGAGTATTGTTGAAGGCTCTTGCCAAGAACAGTCTGGACCGATATGAGACTGTTAATGAACTGGTCCGTGCTTTCAAACAGGCATGGACGCAGTCGGGCGTTCCGATGCGTGGAACAAATATCACCATGCGTCCCAATGCGTTGAAAGCTGCTGCTGTAGCAGAAGCGGCACCAACTCGCAACGTAGGCAAGGCTTCGGTTGCGAAGCAAGCCCCGGCTCCGGCAAAGAGGCGTTCATCATTGATGTGGGTGCTGGGTGGAATTGCCATCATCGCTTGTGTTTTGTTTGGATTTGTGGGCTTTCGGCGTGTGGTGATGCCAATGCTTGGCAATGCCTATCCTGGTAGTGTGTTTGGATATCGAGAACAGGCTACATTGACACCTTTCCCTGTTGAACCTTCGGCAGTATCTCTCGTACCTACGCCTCTTCCTCCGCTTGTTACGCCTCTGCCTGGAGATCAAATGACGCCTGAAATTGATCGGGCAAAGAAATTGGTGGAGGAAAACCCTGGTGACCCAAATGCACATTTGCAATTATCGCTGGCGTTTTGGGATGCCAGAATGAATGAGGCAAGTTATCAGGAACTGGCACAGGCTGCAAATTTAGCTGGACCGACCAATAAGGACTTTTATATGAAAGCCGCCGGTGATTTCAAGATGCGCGAGGCGTGGATTCCCGCGGCTGGTATGTACATGCGTTTGGCGGCGCTTGACAGTGGGAATGGAATGCCGCCTACTGTGCGGGATGAACTGCATGAAGCGGTGTACCGGGCTGCCAGTGAAAAAGATATGCCGCTTTTTGTGTTCTTCGAACGGATTGACAGTTATGACCTCATGTTGGGGTATGTGGTGCGTGGACGGTATGCCTTGTACAACGGCAGCCTTGAGGACGCAAAACTTCAGCTCGCCAATGCCGAGAAGACCCAGTCTGGTATGCGTGAAGTGTATTTGTTGAAGGCGGAGATCGAGAAGGAATATGGCAGTCGTGAAACTGCCAAAACGATCCTGATCTCTTTATCCTCTGATCTGGGATCGCCTGAATGGATCCGAAACATGGCAAGCGAGATTTTGGCAACGATCGAATAAAGGAGCATGGATGCGAACATCATTTGTGGCAGGTAATTGGAAAATGAACAAAACCATTGCTGAGACGCGTGAGTTGCTCTCAACGATGGCTGGTGCACTAAGTGGAATTCAGGGCGTGGAGAAGGTGGTCTGTCCGCCGTTCCTGTCTTTGACCACGGCGGCTGAGATTCTCAAAGGTTCAGATGTTGGTCTTGGGGCACAGAATATGCACTGGGAGGAAAAAGGCGCGTTCACAGGTGAGATCGCCCCAGGTATGGTCAAGGAACTGTGCGGGTATGTGATCCTTGGACATTCGGAACGCCGTACCTACTTTGGCGAAACAGACGAGACTGTGAACAAAAAACTGCTTGCCGCCGAAAAAGTCGGGTTGACTCCGATCGTATGTGTGGGGGAGACACTGGCACAGTATGAAGCCGGTGAGACGTCACAAGTGGTTACATCGCAAACGCGGCTTGGACTTCAGGGCGTTTCGCCTGAATTTGCTGCCCGCATTGTGGTGGCGTACGAACCGGTCTGGGCAATCGGTACGGGCAAGGCATCCAGCGCGGAGAATGCGCAGGCGGTTCATGGCAGGATGATCCGCCCAGTGTTGACGGAACTCTTTGGGGTGGAAGCGGCTCAAGCCATCCGCATTCTGTACGGGGGCTCTGTGACATCCGCCAACGCCGCGGAGTTCTTCTCCCAGCCCGATATTGACGGCGCATTGGTTGGAGGCGCAAGCCTGAAGGTGGATGATTTCACCACCATTGTGAAGGCGGCTTTGAAATAAGACGTGCAACTCACTGGTCTGTTTTGGTTTGCCCTGATGTTGGTGCCGCTGGTTTATCTCCAGCGGCTTTTGCATCGTGAGATTCAACTGATATTGTTTCTCGTCACTCGCAACAAACCCCTCACCATTGCCATGTATGCCATGTTATTTTTTCCGGGCGTCTTCCTGCATGAGCTGAGTCATTTCTTGATGGCAAAAATGCTTCGCGTAAAAACAGGTGGATTTTCGGTTATTCCGCAGGCAACAGGAGATGGTTATTTGACTCTGGGCTACGTGGAAACGGAAAAGTCTGACATCCTGCGTGACTCGTTGATCGGGCTGGCGCCCATCATTGTAGGGACGGCTTTCGTGGCGTATGCGGGCATTGTCCAACTGCGGCTGGATACGCTTTGGCATGTGCTCAGCAACGGTCAAATGCGCCTCTTTCTGATGGGCTTGGGGCTGCTGCCCTCCGTGCCCGATTTTTTCCTGTGGTTTTATTTGACCTTTGCAGTTTCAAGCACCATGCTGCCCTCTGAATCAGACCGTCACGCCTGGCTGCCGCTCGGCTTGTGGATCGGTGCATTGTTGATCCTTGCCATTGTTGCCGGTGCCGGAGCGTGGATGCTCGAAAACGTCGCGCCGATGCTAGACCCCTGGCTGCGCTCGGTGGCGTTACTCTTTGCCTTGAGCAACGTTGTTCATATTGTATTGTTGATACCCTCTCATCTTGTGCGAAGAGTGTTGGCATATATTTTGATGGTGCAAATTCGATAAATTTATTTTAGAAAGATGGTTTGGTTTTTCGCGGGGTTGAACATTGCCACGATCTGCCTGCCTTCGATTATCCCCGCTTGAATTGCCGTTCTTTTTGCCTCTTCTACATTTTGAATCCCAGTAGAAACATCCAAATAATATTCTCCAGTTTCAGGATGTACCCAGGTCCCAAGCCAGCAGTCTGGTTCATTGAGTAAGGCTTTATTATCTTCGATAAATTCTTGCAGGGCTTTCAATAAATCTGCGGTAGACGGCAGAATAATGGTTTTAGACGGATACTTTGGAAAACACCATAGATCGCGCACAGGTAGGAACTCATATGTGGCTGGCTTGGAGGCGGTTCCTCCTGACTGCAAGGTGCGGGCAGCGACTTCTGCAAGGTACGTCTTATAATGGGAAGGCATCCGAATACAGACTTATGAAGAGTGGGTATTCTTTTTTCCGATTGCCAACATTTTATTGCGAATGGGGAATATCACAAAAAAAATGTTCACAAACGGCAGCAGCAATTTGACTAACAAGTCGGAGCGCACCAGCTTTTTCAAATAAAAACTGTAGGGAAAGGACAGCTCATGGAAGCGCTTCAACTCTGCAACGTCCAGCCCGGCGGCTTCGAGCAATCCGCGCATTTCTGCAAGTGAAAGGATCTGCTTATGACCAAAAGGTTTTGCCGAATACATAGTGTTCAGGAATGTGGGAAATCTCCCGCCTGAAACCTTGTAAGTGAATTCACCAAAGCGGTGATAGAACGCATCGCGGCAGGGCGTATCGATCAAAAGAATGCCGCCGGGTTTGAGCAGTTTGGCGGCGGTTTGAACCGTTGCCAGCGGGTAATTCACGTGTTCGATCACATCCCATAATGTGACGATATCGAACGTGTTATAGAACGGCTTCCAATATTCGTCTTCAATGGTGCGCTTGACCACATCAAAACCATGTTTTGATTTTGCGTAAAATGCGCGTGTATCGCTCAATTCCACTCCGGTCACGTCTGCGCCTGCTGTTTTCAAATGAGCCAGGAAGAGCCCGCCGCCGCAGCCAATATCCAATGCGCGTTTGCCTGTAATGGTCATGTGCCGCTTTACAGCATATACCTGATTTTCCAGCCGCTCTGGGTTCGATTGCAGTGACTTTTCGATGTAGGTTATTTCTTCATTGGTCAGTCCGCTTCCGTCGATCTCTGGCGAAACTTCTGTCGTCGGGTCGAGGTAGTCTATGTAATGAAACCCGCCGGGCGAAACGAATACATTTGCATTTACCAATTTGTATTTAGGCGTGCCACTCGTTTGATGTTTAAGTTCGTCAAGATTTTCCATGAATGTCTCTGATTTTATCAAGGATGAGTGGAACGCTTTCTGGAAAATCCACGCTTTCTTTGGATACATCCAACCTCAGGATTTTCGACTCGGGGATCTGGTTTAACCATTCGGTCACATATGTCTCAAGCAGCTCCGCATCTTCACTGGATGCAATGTTGATTCTGTTTCTCGAAGCAAGTCTTTCGCTGATGGTTTGCGGATCGGCTTGCAGGTGGATGATGAGATCGGGCGGCGGCAGAAGTTGACGGGCAAGGGTGTAAAGGCGTCGGCAGAGATCAAACTCGGCAGTGCTGAGCCAGCCCCGGCTGTGAAAGAGGCGGGTGAATCCGTAATAATCGAGGTCTAGCCCGCCATCCATCAAAGCCGGTTTGCTGCTGTTTCTCAGGTCTCTTTCCTGTTCTGCTCGCATGAGCAGGTAATCGACCTGGTTGGCAAGGGCGTATTGGGCATCTTGCTTGAAGAGCGCCTGAAATGGACGCTCATTATGTTGTTCGTAGGCGATGGCAAAATCGTACCGGGTTATGAGAATGTTCATCAGCGTGGTTTTGCCCACGCCGCTTGCGCCGACAATGACGAATAGGTGATTCATGTTTTTTGATTTTGTTTATGCATTAACCTTTTTCGTGATCTTGGCTGAACCGTTCTTTGTTTCGGGTTTTCCTTCGAGAATTAGTTCTTCGAGTGCCTTGTTGATCATCTTGCGTATGTATTTGCTTGGGTTGATGAATTCCTCCACCCTGCCTCCGAGGTTGCGGATCATTTCGATCATATAGCGGGTGAGGATCACATCACGGTCTCTTGTTTCGCCTACAAATTCGCTTGCCACTGCCATCAGGAACATATTGTCTGTGCCGACGCGCCCCAGCGCCGAATACACTGCCCAACGGCAGTTGCGTTCAAAAAGGTTGTCGCCATCTTTGGGCATGCCGAGGTGTTCAGTTTGGTAGATCTCATCCACTAGTGAGTCGTTCCGCACTTTGTAGAAGCGGTCTACCCAGGTCTCCCCAACGGGGGAGACGAATTTGCGGATATAGGCTGAGTCGCTTTGAGGCAGGAATACCTTGATTTTGATGCCTGCGGCAATACACTCTTCGGCAAAGATGATCTCGCTGCCAGCAGAAAGCCCCGAGAGGAAAGCCCGGTCGTTTTGCTGGGGTTGGAATTTCTCTATCCGTTTGCGGATCTCTTGACGGATCTCTGACTCTTTTTCAGGTGGAAATAATTTTTTGTCTTTGCTGGGGTAATCGAGCATGTACCCGGCAAATAACAAGGCACGTCTGCTTTTGTTCTTGACGCCTTTTTCAAGGTTCGATATGCTGAGCAAATCGCCAGTACTGGCGTGGCGGATCTCTTCCTTGATCAGTCTTATGCATGGGTCAACGTATTCGGTGCGAATGCCGAGCGATTTGATCATTTCCAGTTGTTGCAGCGAAGATCGAAGTGAGAAGATGTCGCGTCTGAGGGCTGCGGCGGCTTTTCGATACGTGCGGATAATTTCCGATTTGTCATTGGAGGTCAATAGGCGTAATTCCGCTAAAGAGACGAGAGTCCAGTAATCCACTTTATCCTTATCAAGGGCGATCTGGCTTTCAAGGCTGAAATGCAGCGTACTTTCAAGTCGCGGCAGCCTTTCACGTATGCGGCTAATGTCGGGGTCGGGCTTCTTTTTGCTGTCAAACTTGTTTGCAAGATGGACAGCAATGTAGGATAGGGTGAGTGCATTGATGCCGGGGTAATAATCGCGCAGGTCCAATTGAAAACCTTTCATGTAGGTATCAATGGATTGAATGAGCCAGTGATAGGAGGTGAATGCCTGTTTAAGGCGTTTTTCCTCATTACGGATGCGGTTCCAGGAGTTGGTCCACATTTCTTTGTAAATTCGGCCCAGGTAGGAAATGGATTTTGTATCTTTCGGGTTGGATGCCAGAATGCTCTCAAGTTTGACGATGGCTTCGTTCACACGTCCCACACGGTTGAGATGGAAGGCTTCCTCGCGTCGGAATTCCAAGTTGTCTGCATTGACTTGAACACCTTCGCGATATTGTTTCAGTGCCAGTTCGTTACGACCAAGGTTGGTGAGTGCCCTGCCTACTTCTGCGATTGCTTCTTCGCGGATGAGCGGGTTTCTGATCTCTTCGGTCAGCAGGAGTATGTCGCCAATGTGTTTGTCTCGTTGGGCGACTGTGACCCTTTCTTTCCATTCATCGTACTCCTGCCAAAACCCGGTTGCCAGCGGGGTTTGCAGGCTTTTGCGTTCGGGTTCTCTCAACCCACTTAACAGGTTGTAGATCGGGCTGTGAATTGCATTACGGTCTGTTGCCCAGGTGTCTTTTACGAGGCGTGCGATCGCTTTGATATCATTTTTGAGGTGTTCCGGGTTGGGTACACCTTCGGGGGTGATGTGATAGGGCAGGGTGCGGACGTTGAAGATGTCGAATGGCATGTAGGCACGCCCCGCCTGGATGTGAACCACGCCTCGTTTCCGCAGCGCATGGCGAATGCCCAACTCGTAGAAGGCGTTGGCGTTGTCAATGCTTAGATCGCAGACGACCATATCTGCCAGCAGGAGTTCCTGGAACATGTCGGTCAGGATGTCGCCGGAAGCGGTCTCTTCATCTGCACGGAATGGCTCGAAGCCTGCGGCTTCGATGGCGGGCTTGATCAAGGTTTTATAAATGACATTAAAGTCAAAGATGTGACCATCTGCCCCGGTCTTTTTACCGAACGGCATGACGACAAATGCATGTGGTTTGGCTTCGATATGTAAGGACCTACCTACATTGGTCGGCGCGTCCTCCTGCTCGTCATTGACCCGGCTACGGTCGGTCTTGGGGGGGGAGGGCGCTGCAGGGGGGACTGCCGGGGTGGCGGCAGATGGGAGCAAAGTCTGGGGTGAGGCGGGTGCCAGGTCTTTGATTTCTTCGGGCTTGTTTGGGTCAGTATCAGTCATGTTCTTGTCCTTTGACAATAAGAAGAAACTACTTTTTTAATTTTATCAATAATATGGCGGGTTGATGAAATTGACCTGAGGAAAATGAAACCCGTCAGGACATGACGGGTTTCAGGAAGGCTGCGGGTTTTATTTCTTTTTTCTTGATTTTTTTGCAGGGCTTTTGGGTTTTGCCTCACTCTGCGCGGGGTGATCTATTTCCACATCGTCAAAAAGGAATTTTGTGGTGTTAATGGTTTCGATTTTGCCGCCTGTATCGCGCATTAGTTCGACCATGTGTTGTGTGAGATATTCATCACGGTCCTTGGAGCGCCCGCCAACATTGTTTGTGACTGCAAGGAGAGTGACCTTGGAGACGCCGCGGATGAGGGAGGAATACAATGCCCAGCGGTTGTTGCGTTCATATGGGTCTGTATTCTTTTTGGGCTGCCCAACTTGCTCAACCTGATAGTATTCGATTACATTGGGAAGGCTGCAAACCTTGTGGAACCGATCCACCCATTGTTCGCCGCCAATGGAAACAAATTCACGGATGTATTTCGACTCCGAGAGTGGCAAATGCACGTTGACTTGCAACCCCAGTTCGGCGCAGATTTCGGCAAAAAGGATCTCACTGCCCGCAGAGAGCCCGGCAAGGATGGCGATATCTTCGGGTCCGGCGCCTAGTTTGATGAGAGTCTTTTTCATTTCTTCGCGAAGGGCGTGCACCTTATCGGCAGGCAAAGTCTTTTTGATCTTACCGAGGTGGTCTACCATGTACCCGGAGAAAAGGAAGACCTGCCCGTCTTTGGGTTTGTTTCCACCTTTTGCGGGTGTGATGGGCTTGTCGCCAGAAACACGCGCTATCTCTTCTTCAAGGATGACAATTGCAGCTTCTACAAAGTTCGTGCGCATGTCCAGCATCTTCAATATCTCCAATTGGGAGAGAGATGCCTGCAGGAAGAACAGGTTGCGGCGTGAGGCGGTCAGGGCTTTGCGATACGAGCGGGTAACCGCGGATATATTGTCTGCGGTAAGGGCTCGTAGTTCTGCAAGGGAGACGAGTGTCCAGTAATCGGCATTGTCCTTGCTAACCTGTTTTTCCAGCGCAAAGATGAGCGCGCCGCGCAGTTCCACGAATTCACCACGGATGCGGGTAATGTCGGGGTCGGGGTCTTTTTTGTCATCGAATTTGTCGGCAAGGTGTATGGCGATGGATGAGAGGGTCAATGCATTGACGCCGGGGTAGTGGTTGTTCAGGTCGATGCGGTAGCCTTTGAGGTAGGTGTCAATGGCTTTTATGAGCCAGTGGTAGGCGTCGAAGGCGGCTTTGAGGCGTTTGGCTTTGTCGCTGATGCCTTTCCACGAATCCACCCACATTTCCTTGTAGATACGCCCAAGATAGGAAATGGCTTCGCTGTCTTCGGGCGAGTCTGCGAGTAAGGTTTCGATCTTGACGATGGCTTCATCCACACGACCAAGGCGGTTGAGGTGGAAGGCTTCCTTGCGGCGGAATTCTATATTGCCCGAGTTAACCTCGAGACCTTTACGATATTGAGTGAGCGCAAGTTCATTCCTGCCCATGTTGGCAAGGGCGTTACCAGCTTCACCGATCGCTTCTTCTTTGATGAGCGGGTTGCTGATCTCTTCGGTGAGCAGGAGGATGTCGCCGATGCGTTTTTGGCGTTGTGCCACGGTGACGCGCTGTTTCCAGGAGTTGTATTCGCGCCAGAAACCGGTTGCCAGCGGGGTACGCAGAGATTTGCGGTCTGGTTCCTGCAAGCCTTGCAACAGGTTGAAGATCGGGCTGTGGATGGCGTCACGGTCTGATGCCCATGTATCTTTTGCCATGCGGGAAATGGACTGAATATCGTTCTTAATGTGATCCGGGTCTGGCACGCCCTCAGGAGTGACGTGATAGGGCAGCGTACGGACGTTGAAAATATCGAACGGCATATAGGCGCGCCCGGCTTGAATGTGCATGACACCGCGTTTGCGGAAGGCATGGCGAATGCCCAATTCGTAGAAAGCATTGGCATTGTCAATACTCAGGTCGCACAGCACAAGGTCTGCCAGCAGGAGTTCCTGGAACATGTCGGTCAGAATGTCGCCGGAAGCGGTTTCTTCGTCTGCGCGGAATGGCTCGAAGCCTGCCGCTTCAATGGCTGGTTTGATCAATGTTTTATAGATGATATTAAAGTCAAAGAGGTGACCGTCTGCGCCGGTCTTTTTACCGAATGGCATGACGACAAAGGCATGCGGTCTGGCTTCAGCATGCAAGGATCTACCTACGTTGGTCGGCGTATCTTCCTGTTCGTCACTTGCCCGGTCACGGTC
>JBAIYF010000388.1:0-2774 GCA_037916115.1 Anaerolineales bacterium | reverse complement strand
TTTGGCGGCTATGCCGAATATAAATGCCTGCCCGAAAAAGCGATGATGGCGATAAAACCAGCCAATATATCTTTTGAAGAAGCGGCAGCCCTTCCCATCGGTGCAACCACTGCCCTGCGCCTGCTGCGAAAGGGAAACATCCAACGCAGGCAAAAAGTATTGATCTACGGCGCTTCAGGCAGTGTCGGTACGTACGCCATCCAACTCGCAAAATATTTTGGCGCAGAAGTGACCGGCGTTTGCAGCACTGCCAACCTGGACATGGTGAGATCTCTAGGCGCCGACCACGTCATCGATTACACAAAAGAGGACCTTTCATCCAAAGAGGAACGATATGACATTGTGTATGACACGGTTGCCAAATTCTCGAAATCGAAAGCAACAAAGATTCTTTCACCTAATGGTGCATTTGTTTCGATGGCGCAACTGGACACGAAAGAGAATATTGACAACCTGCTCTTCATCAAAGAAATGGTCGAAATCAGCAAGCTCAAGGCGGTCATCGACCGAACTTATCCGCTGGAAGACATGGTCGAAGCGCATCGGTACGTCGATGCTGGGCACAAGAAGGGAAATGTGGTCATCTCTGTAGGGAGTAAAAATGGCAGATGAACAGGAGTTAAATCCCAAGGCAAAGCAGCCCACAGTTTACCAAATCAAAATCAAAGGGTACCTAAGTCAACAACGGATGGATTGGTTCGAAGGTCTGACCGTCACTTTGGAGGCAGATGGCAACACCCTCATCAGTGGAAGCCTGGCAGATCAGTCCGCACTGCATGGTGTATTGAAGAAAATACGAGATTTGGGGATGCCATTGCTTTCAATAAATTCCAGAATTTATATTCAAGGAAGCGCAACTCAGGCTCCATTTGATGAAACCGGAAAACCAGAAGGGCAACCATGAATAATTTGATCATATCCCTTCTCAGTTCCATTTTTATTGGCGTTGGCGCCACTTTGACTTTTGATCTTTGGGGGCTGATTCTTAAGCGCGCCTTCAAAATCGCCCCATCAAACTTTTGCCTTGTCGGGCGCTGGGTTCTGTACCTGCCAGATGGAATCTTCAGACATTCCAATATTGGTTCTGCGTTACCGAAGAAGTCAGAATGTGCCACAGGATGGTTCACCCATTACCTTACTGGCACTACATTCACCTGCATATTCCTTGCATTTATAGGTAGCGACTGGCTTCAGCGTCCTACATTTATCTCTGCTCTCCTGTTTGGAATGATCACCGTCGCTGCGCCGTTCTTCATCATGCAGCCTGTGTTTGGGCAGGGAGTCGCCGCATCAAAAACTGCGAAGCCAACTCAAGCAAGGCTTCGCAGTTTGATGAATCACACGGTCTTTGGTTTCGGGATTTATCTTTTTGGGTTTTTATTAAACTTGGTGATTTAAGCATTCTCTATGAAAAGGGATGTCTTAAGAATTAGAAAACCAGGGCAATCTTCAATGTACCGGGAGCAAGGTCAATTTTGACAGGACCCTTGCTGTCCATTTTAAGGGAAATCAAAGTTCATTCTCCTCCCTTGACTTTACTAATATAATTAGTTATAATACTAACATAATTAGTAATCAAAGGAGAATAACATGAATACAAAATATTTTGAACACAAAAATGGGCGGATCGCATACGATGTTGAAGGAGAAGGTCCATTGGTGATCGGCGTCCCTTCCATGGGAGATGTACGCGGAGAGTATCGTTTCTTGCGTCCACTTCTGGTCCAAGCTGGGTATCGGGTTGCGACACTGGATGTGCGCGGTCACGGTGAGACCAGCAAAGAGTGGGATGATTTTTCGGTGGCGGCAGTGGGCGAGGATATCCTTGCGCTCGCCCGTGAACTGAAGGCGGATTCTGCCATCGTGGTGGGAACTTCCATGGGCGGCGGCGCAGCCATCTGGGCGGGGGTTGAAGCGCCGGAACTGATCAAGGGGATGATCCTGGTCAATCCGTTCGTGGATGGAGATGGCGATGCCTTCCTCAAAATGCTGTTCACGGTCATGTTTGCCCGCCCCTGGGGACCGGCAATGTGGGTAAAATATTACTCATCGTTGTACCCGACCCGTAAACCTGCAGACTTTGCCGAATACAGCTCTGCATTGCGTGAAAACCTCAAGGAACGCGGGCGTCTTGAAGCTCTGATGCAAATGCTTTTTGCATCCAAGCGTTCTTCAGGCGAGCGCATGCCAAAGGTACGCCAACCTGCATTGGTGCTGATGGGAAGCAAGGATCCTGATTTCAAGAATCCAGAAGAGCAGGGAAAGCGTGTGGCGGATGCCATTCGCGGCAAGTATGTAATGGTAGATGGCGCGGGACACTATCCGCATGCAGAGATGCCTGAAGTCACTGCTCAATTAATGCTTGGCTTCATGAATTCTTTGAAGAAAGAGTAATGCATGGCACAAAAAAAACGCATCCGACTTGATAAAAATGCTGTGATACAAGCTGCCGTACGACTGGTCAACGAGGAGGGGATCGAAGCGCTTACCCTTAGCCGACTGGCGGAAGATCTTGGGATCCAAACTCCATCGCTTTACAACCACGTGGATGGTTTGCCTGGCTTGCATAAAGACCTGGCAGTTGTGAATGTCAGTTTGCTTGCAACTCGTATGAGCGATGCAGCGATTGGGAAAAGCGGTGATGACTTGTTCATGTCTGTGGCTCAGGCTGTCCGCGACCATGTTAAGGAATATCCCGGATTGTATTTGTCCACGCTGCGTTCATCTGCTACTCAACCTGAGCGCAATGAAGACCTGCAGCGCGAAGAGGAGCG
>JBAIYF010000387.1:0-3822 GCA_037916115.1 Anaerolineales bacterium | reverse complement strand
TCGCAAAAAGGATATTTTGAATTATGGATTGACTGGCAGCGAGACGATGATGCCAGATGGGTTTGCGAGTTAAACTTTAGGTTATATCCCAGATAAAGGAAAATGTAGATAGCATGGTGACATTCATTCCAATGACAGAAAGCGAATTCCAGATTTATCTAAAACGATCCATTGAAGAGTATGCCCAGGAGCATGTCAAAGCGGGCAATTGGGACTCTGCAGATGCTCTTCTAAAAGCAGAAAAGGAGTTTCAACAGCTTCTTCCCAATGGGCTAGCATCTGAAAAGCACTATCTCTTTTCAATTGTAGACAATAACAATGACATCAAAATCGGGCTGATTTGGTTTGCCGAGGAACTTCAGGCATCACGCCGGTCTGCTTTTATTTACGATTTTCTGATTTACAAAGAGTATCAAAGAAAAGGTTATGGCAGTCAAGCTTTGACCATACTGGAAGAAAAAGTAAAAGAACTTGGTATCGAAACGATATCGCTTCATGTATTCGGACATAATCGAGCCGCCATAGATTTGTACCAAAAAGCAGGGTTTGAAATAACCGACCTCAACATGTCTAAAAAATTGAGCCATTAAATCACCTATTGAATCCAGCCAGTGATTTATGTATACTGACTTTGCTTGAACATATTCCAAAAAGAGGTTGAGATGGCATTCGCAGATTATCATGGCTGGTTTGATGGCATTGGGGATATTGGATTCGTTAGCGACTCGGGGGATCTATTTCGTGAAGGTCTATTGTTACAAGCCCTGGGCATAAAACCAACCGACGCAAGCACCTACAACGTGAAATATACAATTAGCGCAAATGACGGGGGCTTCTATGGGTTTGCTGAAAATGGCGACTTTGTGGGAAGTAAAGAGCCTGGAAAGTTCATTACCGCGATCGTTGTTATTGTATCCGTCAATGCCGGTTTTTTTAGTTTTTTCACATCCCTGCCCAATCTCGACTGTCAAATCAAGCCCAGAGGTGGAGACTGGCAATCACTCGCCTCAAGCGATAACGGAAAGACGAGAACCTACACGAGCGGAATGTTTGTGAATGGCATTGAAGGGCTGAAAATAATCCACTCCTGATCAGCTATGAAAAAGGACACAAAAGCAAGCCGCAAACGCAATAATGAGATTGCGAGGACCCTTCTTATCTGGATTCCGATTCTTACGGCGCTCATATTGGCGCTCGCTCAATTATTGAATGCGCTCCCTCGCTCTGTTTTTCTCACACCCACATCAACACCATCTCGCGATTGCCAGTATATTGCCCTGGATACAATACGCACTTCGGTTGCAGTAAGTTCAACTGCAGACGAAAAAGCAAGAACATTGTTTCGAGGTGTCCCCGCCTCGACCTCTGACACATATTTAATTGACCTGGAAGATTCGTCAAGCAGGGAGATTGGCAAAGTAAAATTTCAATATGATGGAGAACTTGATCAATTTGAGATTATCACGATCGTTAATCCATTATGTTACACCGCCCAACAGGCTGGCGAATCCCCACTCGACACCATACTCCTGGACAACGACACGGCAAGGATCATTACGATCGAAGAAGCAACCTATGAAATGCGCTTGATTTACCTGCGGGACAAAGAGGAAATTCAAGGTAGTTTTTTATTGAAATAACAAACTCGAATCAGAAAAAAACAATCGTTTTAGAGCAGGAGAAACTCATGTCCCCCATTCGCATGGAAAAGATCGAAACCGGTATCCGCATTGTTCTGCAGTTCAACGAGGCATTCAACCAGCACAATGTGGAAGCCATGATGAAATTAATGAGCGAAGATTGTGTATTCGATAACACAGCTCCTGCACCTGACGGAACAGTCTATTCAGGCAAAGAGGCGGTCACCCGGTTCTGGCAAGAGTTCTTTCAACAATCGCCGCAGGCACACATCGAGATTGAAGATATATTCGGGTTCGGAGAAAAATGCATTATGCGTTGGAAGTACAGCTGGGGCAGCGGATACGTCCGCGGGGTGGATTTGTTCAAAGTTGAAGGCGGGTTGATCCGCGAAAAATTATCCTACGTAAAAGGGTAATTACTTCCCCAAGAATTGATAAAGCAGTACCCCCGCCGCCACCGAGAGATTCAACGAACTGACCCTTCCACGCATGGGCAGGGAAATCGTCACATCACAGGCAGCGGTTTGTTCGGGGGTCAAACCTTTTTGCTCGTTACCAAGCACAAGCACCCAGGGGGTCTGCGGCACAAGGGTGTGATAATCCACATCCGCTTTGGCAGAAGTACCCACCAACTGCAATTTATTCGTCCGCGCCCAGGTCAAAAAATCTGCAAATGAAGCCTGTACAACAGGTTTCCAAAAAAGGGTTCCCATACTCGAGCGGATCACAGTGGGATGATACAACTCCACCCCGCCATCCAGAATTAATAAACCATCCGCGCCAACTGCATCCATCGTGCGCAAGATCGTACCGAGGTTGCCCGGGTCTTGCGGTGAAACCAACGCCACCATTCGCCTGGCAGAAGTAAAATCTTCAAACCCGTACTGTTTTTGCTTAACCACCGCCAAAATTCCCTGCGGATTTTCCTTATCCGCAAGCGTCTCCAGCACTGAAACAGATACAGGCTGAAGCCGCAGCGACATCTTGCCAGCTCGCGCAAGCAAATCTCTGGCAAAGCCGCTTGTGAGCAGATCAGGAGCATAAACAATAGACTCCACTTCCCAGCCCGCCTCAAGCGCTTCACCCACATGTGTAATGCCCTCTACGAGAAAAACGCCATGTTCGGTTCGAGTTTTTTTCTGGCGCAGCGCGCGTACGTATTTGACGAAAGGGTTGGATGTGCTTGTCAGAATGTCCATGCGCAAAATTGTATCCGAATTTCCAAAACAAAAGGGCGTTTATAATTACACGCATGAAATCCGTTTATTCACTGGCAATCGCCATGTTTTTACTCGTTTCCTGCCAGCCAGCCACTCCCACAACTTCAGATGAGGAAATTACGCAACCGGTCACCGTAACACTCATCACACCACAGGGACAGCAAACCTTACAGACAACCGCACCAAGTGTTGGTGACGTTCTGAATGAAAACAGCATCACCATTGGCAAACATGACGAAGTGATCCCGCCTCTTTCTGCGCCGGTCACTGATTCTATGACCATCACCTTGATCGCCGCCCGAACCCTCACAGTGAACAACGGCGGCTCGGTCATCACCATTCAATCCACAGCGCGGACGGTTGGCGAGGCATTGGCTGAGGCGGGCATCCCACTCATGGGTTTGGATACCAGCCTCCCGTCGGAGAATGAGCCGGTACCTGCCGATGGGCAGATTCAGGTCACCCGGGTCAGTGAAACTATTTTGGTGGAGGTTGAATCCATCCCCTTCACTACTGAAGAAAGAGAATCTGCAGATGTGGCATTTGGACAGCAGGAAATCATCCAAAATGGTGAGAATGGCGCGGCGATGGTACGCACACGCATCCGCTATGAGAACGGCGTGGAAGTGAGCCGCACTGAAGAAGAAAAGACTACCGTCAAAGAACCGGTTGCACAGATCATATCCACCGGCACAAAGATCGTACTTTCAGAGGTTGGAGGCGGCGCGCCGTATCAATACTGGTACGCGACCGAAATGTACGCGTCTTGGTATTCGCCATGCAACTCCGGCACAGGCGGCTGCTCGTATGGAACCGCCAGCGGCGCACGCGCGGGCTACGGCATTGTGGCAGTGGATTATTCGTACTACTCATATCTCGGCGGGATGCGTGTGTACATCCCCGGCTATGGGCTTGCCACCATCGGCGATACCGGCGGCGGACCGATCATCGAAACCGCATTC
>JBAIYF010000386.1:0-15642 GCA_037916115.1 Anaerolineales bacterium | reverse complement strand
GCTTCGTGGGCGACCGCGTGGCGTTCGTCGCCGCCGAAACATCAGAGATAGCGGAGAAAGCACTGGGACTGATCGAGGTGGAATACGAGGTATTGGATGCGATCATCGCTGCGGCGGACGCGATGCAGCCTGGAGCGATCCGCATCCACGATGAGGCGGAGTTCGTTAACTTCGCCGATTCAGACCCGGCCCGGAATCTGGCCGCCGAGATCCGCATCGACATCGGCGACGTAGAGCGCGGCTTCGCTGAAGCGGATGAGGTCTTCGAAGGCGATTACACCGTGCCCAAGGTGCAGCAGGCATCCATTGAGCCACATGTGGCCGCCACATGGTGGGATTCCGATGACCGGCTGAACATCCGCACCAGCACGCAGGTGCCATTCCATGTGCGCCGTATGCTTGCGCCCGTACTGAATGTTCCGGTCAAGCGCATTCGTGTTATCAAGCCGCGCATCGGCGGCGGGTTCGGCGGCAAGCAGGAAGTGCTGATGGAAGACGTACCCGCGCATTTGACCATTGCCACCAAACGCCCGGTGATTTACGAATACAGCCGTGAAGAAGAATTTATCGCGGCGCGATCCCGTCACCCCATGCGTGTGCGCATGAAGACAGGCGTCAAGAAGGACGGGACCATCACCGCCAACGAAATGTACGCGCTATCCGATACTGGCGCCTACGGCTGCCATGCGTTGACTGTAACGGGCAACACCGGGCACAAGTCCATGGCGTTGTATGTCGGCGATGGCGAATACCGCAAGTCGCCGAATATTCGCTTCTATGCGGATGTGGTCTACACCAACACGCCGCCCGCTGGCGCCTTCCGTGGCTATGGCGTGCCGCAAGGATATTGGCCGCTTGACCGTCACTTGGAAAAGATCTCACGAGCCATGGGCTTTGACCCGATCGAATTCCGCTTGAAGAATGCGATCCACCCTGGCGAGTATCACCCGTTCTCCACAGCATGGAACGAGGGACGTGAGCCGCGTCCGGAGATCATCCACACAGTTGGGCTAGAGCAGTGTGTGGCGCAAGGTCGCGCCGCAATTGCATGGGATGATAAATTCGGCAATGAAAACTGGAAAAAGACTTCCTCCCCTACCAAACGCAAAGGGATAGGTGTGGCGATGGTCATGCAAGGGACTGCAATTCCCTACCTCGATATGGGCGGCGCATCCATTAAGATGAACGACGATGGTTCGTTCAATTTGCTCGTCGGTGCAACCGACTTGGGCACCGGTTCGGATACGGTCATTGCGCAGATGGCAGCGGAAGTGTTGGGCGTGCCTATTGAAGATATGATCACCTATTCTTCAGACACGGATTTCACGCCGTTTGATAAAGGTGCATACGCTTCCTCAACAACGTACATTTCCGGTACGGCGGCGGTCAAGGCGGCGAATATCGTGGCGGAGAGAATCAAGATCCGCGCGGCGACAATGCTGGGCATACCGGAATCCGAACATGCAAATATTCGATTGGCAGACAAGAAAGCCATTGCTCCAGATGGTCGTTCAGTGACACTGGCGGAGATTGCGCTGGACACATTGCACAAAAACAACCAAGAACAGATCATGGGCGTGGCAAGTTATGTTTCGCCCGTTTCGCCACCGCCGTTCGCGGCGCAATTCGCCGAGGTGACTGTGGACACGGAAACCGGTCAGGTCACGGTAGACCGATTAGTGATGGCTGTCGACTCAGGCGTGATCGTCAATCCGCTCACGGCTTCAGGGCAGATCGAAGGTGGTATGACACAGGCGCTCGGATACGCCGTCTGCGAAGAGATGCGGTATGACGAGAAAGGCGTCGCCTATGAGCGCGACCTGGACCGTTATCACATCTTCCGCGCCGACGAGATGCCCGAGTTGGAGACCATTTTCGTGGAAACGTTCGAGCCGAGCCATCCGTTTGGAGTGAAGGCGGTGGCGGAAATTCCGATGGATGGAGTTGCTCCTGCTGTTGGAAATGCCATTTTAGATGCCATTGGTGTAAATGTGGATGTGAACCCGACCACGCCCGAGAGGGTTTGGAAGGCGATCAAGTCTCAGTAAGCTGAAGCAGACACAAGGTCCGGTAAGACGCGGGATTTGGCTGTCTCGCGTCTTATGTTTGTTTTGAGCATCCGAGCGTATAATTCAAAAAAGATAAACACCTTTCATGACACAAGCCGAAATCTCCCATTTTCTGCCTTATGTGGCATCGCTCATCCCTCCCCTGGTGGTTCTGTTTTTTATATGGGGGAAAAGGCAGGCAAAAGGGGCGGTTGCGCTTTGTGTGTATATTATTGGGCAGGTTATTTGGATATTCGGTTTTATCCTTGAGATGGTCAGCTCGGATATGCGGACAAAGATCATCTGGGATAAACTGGAATGGACAAGCGCCAATATCATCCTGATCGCAATTCCGGTCTTTGTTGTTAAGTTCACAGAGCACAGGCTGCGCCATGGTAAACAATGGTTCGTCGTTTCATTGATCGCCCCCCTGATTTTCACCTTACTCATCCTCACCGACAATTCCCACAACCTGATATACCACAATGCGATCCTGCTTCCCTCGGATCCCTTCAAGTCATTGAAATACGATATCACGCCGCTCGTATTGCTTCATTCGATTTACAGTTGTCTTGTCATATCCTGGTCGCTTTATATTTTGGGGCTTCGCCTCATCCGCCCGCATGGACTTTATCGCCGCCAGATCCTTATGATCATGCTTGGGCTGTCTGTACCCGCGATCGGGTCTGTGCTTACCATATTCAACGTACAGATCACCACGGAAAGCGATCCGGCTCCTGTGATGTTTTCGATCAGCAGCGGCATTCTTGCGTGGGGTTTATTCCGTTACCGCACATTTGATGTGGCGCCGGTCGGGCGTGACAGGGTGTTCGAGTCCATCGTGGACCCGGTAGTGATCCTGGACAAGCACAATCGTGTGATCGATATTAACCTGTCCATGCTGGCTTTGCTGGATAAAACCTCCAATGAAGTGGTTGGCGAACCTGCCGCCAAAGTGTTCGAGAATTCCCCCATCCCGATCAAAATGTATGCGAATGTGTCGTACGCGCGTGCTGAAACCAGTTTTCTCATGAACGGCAGGGAAATCCATTATGAAATGACGGTCTGGCCCATCTACGATGGAAACCAGGAGATGATCGGGCGCATTTACATTTCCCACGATATTACGGCGCTAAAAGAATTGGAAGGCGAACTGCGAAAATTGAACGCAGAACTTGAAAGCCGGGTGGAAGTCCGCACAAGAGAACTGGCAGAGGCGTATGAATCCACACTGGAGGGATTGGCGCGTGCCTTGGAATTGCGCGACAAGGAAACAGAGGGTCATTCCCGCCGTGTAACGGAAATGGCGCTGAAAATTGCCCAAAAGATAGGCGTTGCCGACCAGGAACTGGAAGATATCCGCAGCGGGGCGATCCTTCACGATATTGGGAAAATCAGTATTCCGGATGAGATCCTGCACAAGGCAGGCAAACTCACACTTGAAGAGCGTGCCATCATCGAGCAGCACCCTGAAACCGCCTATAAACTTCTTTCGCGGATTCCTTTTCTCAGCAAAGCCATTGAAATCCCTTATTGCCACCATGAAAAATGGGACGGCACGGGCTATCCTCGCAGGCTTAAGGGCAATGAGATTCCACTTTCAGCCCGCATTTTCGCCATTGCCGATGTATGGGACGCACTCAGCAATGACCGTCCATACAACAAGGCATGGCCGCGCGAACAAATTGCCGCCTACTTCCAGGAACAATCAGGGAAGCATTTCGACCCCTACATCGTAAAAACATTCCTCGCCATGGTTGAAAAAGGCGAGATATAATCGTGCCGCCCGTAACGACGGAACAATAATCTTTTAGAAGGATAGAGCAAATAAAATGCAGGACCAGATCTATGTTGTAGGACACATCAACCCCGATACAGACTCCATCGCCTCAGCAATGGGATATGCCTGGCTGCTGCGCGAAAGGGACGGAGCCAACACCGTCGCCGCCCGCGCTGGAGCATTGAACGCACAAACCTCCTGGGTTCTCAAAACCCTGGGGCTGGAAGCCCCATATCTTCTCACCGATGCCTCACCGCGTTTTGACTCTGTCATGCAGCGGCTGGACAGCATCCGCCCAGACGCACAACTCGGGCACGCATGGACCCTCGCCAGCCGCACTGGCGGGCTTGCCCCCATTGTCAATGAAGATGGAACCCCTTTTGGCATCATCAACGGCATGAGCCTGTTTAGGTATTTCAGCGACACGCTCGGACCCCGTCCGGGTGATACGACCGTGCGCGAAATGATGTCTGCCCAGTGCAAAGACGCTGCTGACACATCCGTGCCGAAATTCCAGGCGAATGCGCACATTCGTGATTCGCTCAACCGCATCCTGCGCGCCGATATTGATGACTACTGGGTCATCGATGAAGCTGGCTTATATCTCGGCATCGCCCGCCAGCGCAACATCCTCAACCCGCCGCGCCTCAAGATCATTCTCGTTGACCACAACGAACCGCGCCAATCCATTGCCGCTCTGGATGAAGCCGAACTGCTCGAGATCCTCGACCATCACCGCCTCGGTAACCCCTATACCCACCAGCCCATCCGCTTCACGGTGGATGTGGTCGGCTCGACCTCGACTCTCGTCACCGAACAGGCAGCGGAAGCTGGACTCTCTGCGCCGCCTGCCATTGCCGGTGCGCTTCTTGCCGGACTTTTATCGGATACGCTCATCCTGACCTCTCCCACCACGACAGAACGCGACAAAGTCGCAGCCCAAAGATTGGCACGCTGGGCATTCGTCGGTGGCAGCCCGCTCAAAGGTGAAACGATCGACTCATACGGCAAGGCTGTCCTCTCGGCAGGCGCTGGTCTATCCAACCGCAAACCGGAAGAAGTAGTCAGTACCGACATCAAACCGTTCGAAAGCGGCGGATTCAAGTTTGCCGTGGCACAAGCCGAAGTAACCGACATCATGCAGCTCTCCGAACACCTTCAACCACTCACCGAAGCCCTCGACGACTTGCGCGATAAGCGCGGTCTCGACTTCGCCATGCTGCTCGTCACCGACGTGGTGCGCGGAACCAGCCGATTGATCATCACATCCAACGCGCCGCCCATTCTCCAGGACCTTCCCTACCCGCCCCTGCAAGACGGAACCCGCGACGCGCACGGCGTGGTATCGAGAAAGAAACAACTGCTTCCAGCAGTATTGGGTTTGCTGGAAAAATAAACAATGTAGGGCGGGTTTTGAACCCGCCTTATTTTATTTTTCAACGTAATTCATGGATTCTTTCTCATGCCCTTCCCTTATCTGGACGAAACCCTCCCATTGAACGAAGAAACCCGCAAGGGTTTGCCGGGCTCGTTCATCACCCTCCCCAGCGGGGTAACGCACTACGAAGAAGGCGGCAACCCAAGTGGAAACCCCGTCGTCCTCGTACATGGATTCTCTGTCCCCTATTTCATTTATGACCCCACCTTTGAATTTCTCTGCCAGCAAGGGTTTCGCGTTCTGCGCTACGACCTGATCGGGCGCGGATTTTCAGACCGACCCAACGTTCGATACGATGCGGCATTATTCGTCCGTCAACTCAGGGAACTATTGGACGCGCTCAACTACAAAGACATTTATCTTGTGGGGCTTTCCATGGGCGGCGTGGTCACCGCCTCGTTCATTGACGCTCACCCTGAATACGTTTCCAAATACATCCTCATCGACCCATCAGGGGCAAGGGCGGTTTCGCTTTCGCCTTTTCTCAAGGCGGTGAAAATGCCCGGGTTCGGCGAGCTTGCCATCGGTCTATTTGGAAGCGGAAGCATGATCAAAGGCGTCGCCGCCGACCTGTTCACGCCGGAACTCGTTCAGCAGTTTCAGGAAAAATACAGCGTCCAGATGAAGTATCAGGGTTTCAAACGTGCCATACTCTCTACCATGCGCAGCGGCATGCTGGATTCGTTCATTGAAACGTATCGGCGTGTGGGAAGAATGAACAAACCGACCCTTTTATTCTGGGGAAAAAACGATGCCACCGTGCCGTTCGAGCACAGCGACGACATCCGCACTGCCATGCCGCAGGTAGAATTCCATGCATTCGAGAACTGTGGGCATATCCCTCACTATGAACGCGCAAGCGAGGTAAACGAAATTCTGTTAGAATTTTTGAGACGGTAAATTCCCTCGAAAACGAATGTGTTACGGGGGATTTTTATTTTGGGAATGCAATCCACAAAGGAGTGACATGAACATTTCCTACATCCAAACGCTTTACCGCTACAACCAATGGTCGAACGGACGCATCCTCGACGCTGCCGCCAAACTCAGCCCCGAGCAGTTCCTCGCGCCGTCGGAACATCCGCACCGCTACCTGCGCGGCGTGTTGACGCACACCCTTTTTGCGGAATGGATCTGGCTCAAACGCTGGACCGGCGAATCACCCACCACCCGCCTCAAACCGGATGACTTCCCCACTTTTGAATCCTTGCGTTCGCGCTGGGCGGAAGAGGAAGCCGCATTGATGCAATTCGTCGCCAACCTGACCGAAGAAAGGCTCAACGCGCCTTTTTACTACACCAGCACCGAAGGCACAAAATACGAGAACATCCTATGGGAGTCGATGGCGCATGTGGTCAACCACGGCATGCAGCACCGCAGCGAAGCCGCCGCCATCCTCACCGAGTTGGGATGCTCCCCCGGCGATCTGGATTTCATCCTTTTCACCAGAAAGAAACTATGAAGCGCTTGAAAAATTTTCTCCACCGCAACCGGCATAACATTGCCGTATTCGTGCTATTGAACCTGGCATGCGCGGCATGTATTGCCCTTGTCGGTGCGCGTGTGGTGTATACCGACTCTCCCCGCCATATTGGCTTGATCTGGAATCTCTTCCTCGCATGGATCCCCTTCATCCTTGCCTACTTTGCTCACGCCCTTTCGTGGAAGCGGGTTTGGGTCTATATCGCAATTCCCTTCATTGCTTTTCTGTGGCTGTTGTTCTTCCCGAACGCCCCCTACATGTTGACCGACCTGCAAGACCTTGCCCGCGGCACCGGCTACGAAGCGCCGCTCTGGTATGACGTTATCATCGTCGTCTGGTGTTCGTGGACGGGGACTCTGCTGGGCGTGATCTCGCTGTATCTCATGCAGGACATTATCACACGCACATTCAACCGCTGGCTGGGCTGGCTGTTCGTACTCGTCACTTCGGGCTTGAGCAGTTTCGGCATTTACATCGGGCGCTTTGTGCGCCTGAATTCATGGGATATTCTGCAAAACCCGACCGAAACCGCCATGGAGATCCTCGGCATTGTCATTGACCCAAGCAGGCGGCTTGCCATATTCTCCATGTCGTACACCTTCTTCTTTTTGTTCATCTTCCTGCTGATGTATTCCTTCAGTCACATGCTTCAGGAGCAGTCTGCACTGGCAGACAGTTCGCCAGAACAGTTGGCATCCACGCAGCCGACCCAGGTGGCAAATTAACCAGTTCATCTCTCAGATTAAAGTCGGGAGTTTTTGCAAGGCTTTGCAAGCAGGCATGGCTAGAATGGATTGAAAAACTTGGAGGTACATATGCTGCTAAGACTGTATGACAAACTCAAGCCTTTTCGTTTCCGCCTCACTATTTTGGGGCTGCTTGGCATGGCAAGCCTGGTCTCGATCGCATTATTCCGTTTTCGCATACGGATAAGCGGTAACACTGATTATGACTTTCTGGTCTGGAATCTGTTTTTGGCATGGCTGCCATTGGGTATGTCGTATCTGGCATCTAGTTTTGCGAAAAAACGCCGGTATATCGCATTGACCCTTCCAGTTGCGGCAATTCTCTGGTTGTTATTCTTCCCGAACGCGCCATATATTGTGACCGACCTTTTCCATTTACGCCACCCGCGCGAGAACGTCCCAATTTGGTACGATACGCTTCTGATCAATTGGTTTGCATGGACTGGCGTATTGCTGGGAGTATTCTCGCTTTTCATGATGCACGACATCGTCCGCAGGTCATTTGGGCGGATCATTGGCTGGCTCTTCGTGTTGAGTGTCGGAACGCTTTGTGGTGTGGGCATTTACATCGGGCGCTTCCTACGCTGGAATTCATGGGATGTGCTTCTGAATCCTTATCAGCGCCTGAGCGAATTCTTCCACTATGCCATGCATCCCAGTATGCAGTCCATCATTTTCATTAGCGTGTTCTCGTCGCTTTTTATCTTTATCTACATAACAACTTATGCGTTTGGTCTGCTATTTCAAGAACAGGCACAAGGGTAAAATAGACAAATGAATCCTCTCATCCTCATCCGCGGCGGCGGTGACCTTGCTTCAGGCGTTGCGCTGCGTTTGCATCGTGTCGGTTTTCAGGTTGCCATTCTCGAACTTGATAAACCCCTTGCCGTTCGGCGTGCCGTTTCATTTTCCGAAGCCGTGTATGAAGGCACACAAACCGTTGAAGGTGTAACCGCAAGGCTTGTTTCGGCAGACCAATTCCAGGTCACGTTGGAGGCGGGTGAAATTCCTGTGCTGATCGACCCTAATGCCAACATCCTCAATAATCAATTTTTGACGAGTCCCAATTCGACTTTTGTCATTGATGCGCGGTTGATGAAGTCCAAGCCAGAGCCGCTGCCTGTGAATGTGGCGCTTCATATCGGACTTGGACCGGGGTTCACCGCCGGTGAGGATTGCCACGCTGTGATCGAAACCATGCGCGGACATACGCTCGGCAGGGTTTATTGGGATGGGCAAACCGAAGCCGATAGCCGCCAGCCCGACGGAGACCGGCGGCGTGTGTTGCGCGCCCCCGCTGCCGGAAGTTTGGAGGCGAAAAAATCCATTGGTGATTTGTGCAAGGAGGGGGAAGTCATTGCAATGGTCGGCGGCACGGAGATCACCGCCCCATTCAACGGCATCCTGCGCGGACTCATTCACCCCAAAGTGGATGTGACCGAAGGCATGAAGATCGGCGACGTAGACGCACGCAATGACCCAACCATGATTCGCCTCGTTTCAGACAAGGCACTCTCCGTCGCTGGCGGCGTGATGGAGGCGGTGTATGTGAAGTTGAGGGAGATGGAGTAACGGCAGGATTTGTTTTCGCCTTATATTAACCGCCCCAACAAAAAAAGAGAGACCTGCAGTCTCTCTTTTTGATTCCATTCAACGAGTGAACTATCTATCCACCTTCGTACAAATATCCCGTGCCGCGCACGCTGACGACTTTCTCGGAGAGCGAGGGGAAGGCTTCCAACTTATGGCGCAGGCGGCTGACGAGCGGGCGCAGAATTTCGGGGGCTTCGCGCGCCGAGGTGTCATATCCCTGCACGAGCAGGACGAGCTCACGATGCGAAAAGACCTTGCCTTCGTTCTCCATCAATATTTTCAACAGGCGTCCCTCGGCAGGGGTGAGATGTTCGATCTTGCTCTTGAACTTGATCTGACGGCGCGAGAGGTCTACCATGGTGCCGTCTTTGAGGGTGTACACATCCTGCGCCGATTCGGAACCGTTCGCCGCAGCGCCAGACTTGGGGCGGGCGCGACGATCCAAACCTTTCCGTACACTGGCAAGCACCTGCGCTGGAGACGCAGGCTTGAGCAGATAATCATGCACGCGCAAACGCAGCGCCTGAATGGCGGTTTCGATCGAGCCGTGTGCAGTAAGTAAAATGATCTCGGTTTCGGGCGACGTCTGGTTGACCACCTGAATGACTTCAAGACCGTCCATGCCGGGCATCTTCAGGTCCACCACCATCAAGTCCACCGCGTGGGTGCGGACGTGCTCCACAGCCGCTTGTCCGTTCGCGGCGGAAGCGACTACATACCCTTCCAGTTTCAGAATATCGGTGAGGGATTGCCGGGCTACAGGTTCGTCATCAACGACAAGGATGTTCGACTTCATTGTTTACCTCCGGTTGGCAGTAGGATTCTAAAACAGGCGCCGGGAGCGCGGTCTGGAAGCAGGTCCAGTGAGCCTCCGTGCGCGGTAATTATATTGTAACTCACGGTCAAGCCCAACCCCGTGCCCCCGTCCTTGGTGCTGAAGAAAGGTTCAAAGATGTTCGCCTGCTCCTTGCCGGAAATCCCCTTGCCGCTGTCTTGAAAGAGAAATTCGATGTTGTCTTCCCAGGTGCGGGCGGTGATGCGCAGTTCGCCGCCCTCCGGCGCCATGGCATCGGCTGCGTTGAGGATGAGGTTGATGAACACCTGCTGGATCTGACTGCCCACCGCGGTGATGAGGGGCAGGTCATCGCGAATATCCTTGATGACCTTTACCTTTGCCTCAGACAACTGCTTGGACATAAGGCTCAATACATACTCGAGCAGGTCCACGAGGCTGACCTGTGTTTGGGTGGCTGCATTCGGGCGGTAGAAATCCAGCATGCGGCGGGAGGTTTCCATTAAGCGCTCCAATTCGGAGCGAGCAAGGTCGAAGTATTCCTTGCGTTTGTCTTCTGGCAGGTCATCGCGCCCCGCCAAATGTAGACAGTTCTGCACGCCCTGCAGCGGATTATTCAATTCGTGCGCGAGCGATGCGCTCAAGCGCCCGACTGCCGCCATTTTTTCCGCTTGAATGAGTGCCTTCTGCGAATTTTCGATCTGGCGGATGTATTCCAATTGCTCGGCATACAGACGTGAGTTTTCCAACGCCGTGGCTGATTGCCCGGCAAGGATCTGGAACATTTCAAGATCTGATTCGCGGAAGGCAGGGTCGCTAACGGGGCGCGCGGCGTAGAATACCGTGCTCAGGCTTGGGTGATGGACCGGCACCAGAATCGCTGAGCCCATTTCGAGGTCCGCCAGAAGCGCTTTGAGAGAGGGGTCACCGGGACCGGTGGCGTTGATCAATATCGGAGAGTCTGAACTTCCGGCGAGAGAGATCAGATCCAATAGAGGTTTTATCTCTGCGGCATTTTTTCCGGCAAGGCGCGAAAACTGTCCGGCATCTTTTTGTTTTTGGTAGCAGGCGGTCTGCGAACAATTTAATTGGACGGTGATGGCTTTGATGATGAGGTCGAGCAGCGGTGCGCGGCGGACTTCAGATACGAGCGCTTCGGTAACAGTGAACAACGGACGCAGCGCCTGTGTGCGAGCGGCGTCTCGCTTTTTTTGATTATCGGCAAAGGCAAGTTTGACGGCATCGACAAGTTCGGATGCCTGCTTGAACGGTTTGAGGATCAACCCGTCCACGCCCTGGCGCAGAGCTTGAATGGCGGTGTCCACTGTGCCGTGACCGGTCATGATAAGAATGGCGGCATCGGGCTGCCAAAGTTGGATTTGTTGTATAACCTCAAAGCCGCCCACTTCTGGCATGCGGATGTCGACCAGCAATAGATCGATGGGATGATCTTCAAAATAGGCAACGGCATTGCGTGGATTGGTTTCGGTGGCAACTCGATATCCGGCGCGCGTGAGGACACGCTCGCACAACATGGCAATTCCGGGTTCGTCGTCCACTACGTAGATGAAAGGTGCTTCCATGAATGATGTTCTTTCGATTTGATTTTTACAAAGGCAGCCAAACTTCAAACGCCGAGCCTTTGCCAGATTCACTGATGACTTCGATGATACCGCCGTGATCGGCAACAATGCCATAGGTGACGGAAAGCCCAAGCCCGGTGCCGCCACGCCCGCCTTTGGTGGTGAAGAACGGCTCGAATATCTTTTCCTGATCTTCCGGTGAGATACCCACGCCCGTATCGCGGACAGACATGACGATCCACTTACGGTTCTCGCGATAACCGGCGAAGGTGCGCACATGCATCTCGCCGCCGCCCGGCATGGCTTGCAAGCCATTGTGGATGAGATTGAGCAAAACCTGTTTCATTTGATTTGAATCAATGGAAACCCAGGGCAGCGACAAATCCAGATCGAGGATGAGTGCCACGTTGTTGGTCTGAATGAGGTGACGAGTCAGCGCGATGACATCATTGACCACTTCGTTCAAGTCGGCACTGGCGCGGATGCGTTCACCCTGCCGCGCAAAATCCAGCAGACGCCGCACCACAGAGCTTGCCCGGCGCGCCTCCTGCATGACCATGAACAGTTCCTTCCTGTGCGGCGAATCTTCGGGCAGGTCTTCGTACACCAACTCAGAGAAGCCCGTCACCGTGGTGAGTGGATTATTCAATTCATGTGCCACGCCCGCCGCCATTTCACCCACCGCAGCAAGTTTGGCGGCTTGCAGCAGACGGTTCTCTGCCGCCCGTTGAGCTTCGATGCGGTCTTTCAATTCGATCTCAGTCATTTGCAATTGATGGACAGCGTCTTGCAGGCGCTGATATTGATTGGCGCTGGATACTACCGAAGCAAGGATGCCTGCCAATGCTTCCATGGCGATCAGGTCGTTGTGCGAGAAGGCGTTGATCGCACGGCTCTTCACATCGATGATTCCAAGGATCTTTTCGCCCTCTTTGAGCGCCACACAAATTTCAGAACGTGCCTCCCATCCTCTGGAGGGTTTATACAGATTGCTTTTGACTGTGTCATTGAGCAGGATACTCTCGCCTTTGCGCGAGACATGCCCTGTCACACCGTCCACGTCTACAAACCCCTCCGAGCCAAGTGAACGTTTGAACACTTCCGCTTGAGTACCGCCAATGCCTTGAATTGAGAATTCATTCTGTTCGTCTTTTAGAAGAATGGCAGCAAGCTCATATTTGAAGTATTGGGCAACCAGTTCGGCGGTGATGAAAGCGACCTCTTTTTTATCCGTCAAACCGATCACCTGCTGAACCACTTCATGGATCAAGCCTAGGCTTCTTGCCCTGCCTTCCGCCTCCTCACGCAGACGGGTGTACTCGATCAGCCCGGCAAGATGGCTCGCGATCACCACCATGAGGTGTTCGTCGTACTGGCTGAAGGCTTCGGCGTGAGAGTTCTCAAGCACGAGCACGCCGGTAGCCTGTCCGCGATACCGCAGCGGCACGATCAACTCGGAGCGGGCTTCTTCATGAATGCCAACAAAGCCCTCACGGGTCGAATCTGAAATGCGGCGAACCCGTCCTTCCTTCAACAGGGTTAGCACGGGGTGGTCCACCGCCGCCACACTGATCACGTTCAACTTCCCATCCAAAGAACGATAGTCACGTAAAATGCGCCCGTCGCTGGATGTGAGAAAGAGGGCGATCAACTCGGTATTGAAAGCGCGCGAAAGCAAACCGAACATGCGGCGTGCGATCTGGTCCAGGTTTTGCGCGGCAGAGACGGTGAGCACAAAGTCGTTAAGCAACCCCAACCTGCGTAAATGCGCCGACATTTCGGAGAACGTCACAACAATATCCACCGTCTGCGGTACGCTCGTCGCAAGCTCGCGCAAAATACCGCGCTCAGACGTCTCAAACTCCTTCTTCCGCCACATCGCTACCACACCGATCAAACGCTGACCCACCACCAAGGGCAGGCAGATCCACGCGCCGGTATTCGGTTTCAATGTGATGAATGGGAGTTGGTCAAAATTCGGCTGTCCGTGAACAAGCAGCACATCGGATAAAGACCGGTTCACACGCCGGAAGATCGGATTCTCATCGATAAGCAGAGACTCCCCCCGGGCTTTGGTCGCATTCCATTCCGCCTGAATATCGAGTGCATCCCCACGCCGGATCGCCAACCACGCGCCATCACAAGAGACTGCCTGCACAAAATTACCGAGAACCTTTTCGAGGGCGTTCGGCAAATTAAAAGCCAGACCCGACTGAAGGTCAGGCAGAAGCGGTTGTTGCTCCTTTGCCGTGAAATTTCCAGAGAGCAGAGAAGCCGTCAATTTCCAGATCTTTTGTGCAGCGTTCGGCTGGTCTTCCGCGCCGACAAGGATCAGTTTGGAAGTCCCAGCAATGGGAAAGGCAAAAAAACGCCCGCCCGTAATGGACCGGTTCTCTGGAATGCCCGCCGAACGTGTATGCCCGCCGCTCAACGCGCCGCACAGCCACGCATCAGTGGAAGCGTCGCCCATAATGCCAGTTAATTCGTTTTGAGCCGATTTACTGAGGTGATACGAAGCACGCACAAGCCAAACGCCCCCCACCCGCTCCGCCAATACAGCCCAATTTGAACCGGTCAATTGAGCGGCATCTTTCAATTGGGTGTCGATGCTGGTCTCTGTCTGCATGGCGAAGGATGGATAAATTATACATTACGAGCCAAAATAAGCACTGGATATGGAATGGCGAATGCCTTGCAATGATGTTTGGAAAAAGCGAATTTTGCAAAAAACATTTTTTTCGCGTCATTCGCCCGTTAGCGACATTCGCGTTAAGCCTTTTGCAATCCCTGTTATCTCCGTTTATCACGGTGAATATCTTGTTTTTCAGGCAGTTTCATAGGCGAATCAGCCCAATGGTAAAATTGCGCCCTATGAAAAATGAAGTAATCGTTATCGGCGGCGGGTTGGCAGGCAGTGAAGCCGCCTGGCAGCTTGCCCAACAAGGCATCCATGTAAAACTTTACGAAATGCGCCCCGTCCAACCGACCGGCGCGCATGTGACCAATGACCTCGCAGAACTGGTCTGCTCGAACTCGCTCGGCTCCAACCAACCCGACCGCGCCTCCGGCGTGCTGAAAAACGAACTGCGCCGTTTGGGCTCTCTGCTGGTGGAATGTGCCGAGGAAACCGCTCTGCCCGCCGGTGCCGCCCTCGCCGTGGATCGTGAAGCCTTCGCGCGGCGCGTCACCGAACGCGTTTCGGCGCACCCGAATATCGAACTCATCCGCGAAGAATTCAAAGAGATCCCATCCGCACCCGTCATCCTCGCCAGCGGACCGCTCACCTCAGACAGCCTTTCAAAAAGCATCGCAGCCCTGAGCGGCGACGAACATCTCTTTTTCTTCGACGCCATCTCGCCCATCGTCCGCGCCGAAAGCATCAACATGGAGATCGCCTTCCGCGCCTCGCGCTACGACAAGAACAGCGACACATCAACCAGCGCACAGGACGAAGAAGGCGACTACATCAACTGCCCGTTCACAAAAGAAGAATACTACGCCTTCCTCCACGAACTGCGCAACGCCGAACGCATCGAACTGCGTTCCTTTGAAGACGCCATCAAAACCGGCGTAAAAGCCGGTCAGTTCTTCGAAGGCTGTCTACCCGTTGAAATCATCGCCGAGCGCGGCGACGAATCCCTTGCTTACGGTCCCATGCGTCCGGTCGGCTTGCGCGACCCGCGCACAGGCAAACGTCCGTACGCCGTGGCGCAACTGCGGCAGGATAACCTTGCCGGAAGTTTATATAACATCGTCGGTTTTCAAACCAACCTCAAGTTTCCCGAACAGCGCCGTGTCCTGCGCATGATCCCCGGTCTTGAACATGCCGAGTTCGAACGATACGGGCAAATGCACCGCAACACCTTCGTCGCCTCGCCCAAACTCTTACGCCCCACACTGCAACACATCGAACGCGATGACCTTTTCTTCGCCGGTCAGATCACCGGCGTGGAAGGCTACATGGGCAACATCGCCACCGGTCTGCTGGCAGGCATCAACATGGCGCGCCTCATGCAGAACAAAACGCCATTCACACTCCCACAGGAAACCATGCTCGGCGCACTCTGTCACTATATCACCCACGCCAGCCTGAAAGACTTTCAACCTATGAAGGCGAACTTCGGCATCTTCCCACCGCTCGACCTCGGCAAAAAGATCGGCAAACGCGAGAAGGGACA
>JBAIYF010000385.1:0-6582 GCA_037916115.1 Anaerolineales bacterium | reverse complement strand
TGGTGTATGCCGATTGCAACTTCATCGATGAGACAGGGAAGGTTATCGGCAAATTCGCCTCGCGCCAAACCGATTACGCCAAACTGCGTACTGGCTACGTCCACATCCCACAGCAGACCATGTTCTTCCGTGCCAAGTATTGGAAGGATCTGGGTCCGCTTGACCCGTCGTTCTACTTTGCAATGGATTATGACTTATGGGTGCGCATTGCCAAACACGCGCCGATAAAATATCTACCCGGCAAGACGTGGGCGAATTTTAGAATTCACACATCCAGCAAGACCAACGTAAACGACGAGCGCGGCTGGAAGGAAATGCTGCGGGTTCACTATCGTGAAGGTGGTAGTTTCTTGTCGCCTATTGTGGCAAAATATTATCTAAGAAAAATCATTGGTCCGCTATGGAAGTGGCGAATCAAGAAGTAATTAGTAATTTATCAAACCCATCAAAAAACATGAATCTAATTTTTTCCTCCCCCTCCCTCGACGATATCATCCGCTTGCTCAAAGCCTGGCGTTTTTGGGTGCTGGGCGCACTGATCGGTTCACTGATCGGTGCTGCTGCTTATTACATCGCCCCGCCGCCGTATCGTGCCCGCGCCGTGGTCAACGTGGACTTCAACCTTGAACAAGCCTGGCCCCAGGATACAGACCGCCAGCAGTTCTATTACCTTGAACGCGAATCGCGCAAGCTGGTGGAACTCGCCTGGTCAGATGAAGTACTCGCAAACCTGAATGTTCCTGCCAACGAATTACGCGACGGCAAGTTGAATCTCTCGCAGCCTGCCGAAGCGGGCTGGCATTTCTATGCAGACGATAACGACCCACAGCAAGCCGAAGTATTAGCCTCTGCCTGGGCAAACGCCTTTGCAGAAAAAGCCCAAGCCGAAATTCAAGCAGGTAACATCAACGAATTCGTCAAACTCGAAGTGACCCAATCGGCGAACCTGCCCAAAGAACGCAGCATTCCACTTGCCAATTACCTGCTGACCGGCACAAGCAGTTTTCTTTTACTGGCTGTGTTTTTTATTCTTTTTATCAAGCCAAAGTAGAACGACATAATATGTCGCTCTACAATTCCCGCATGAAAACATCCTTCCTCTCGCTCGAAAATCTCCCCCGCACACTCTGGGCGCTTGCCATGCTCACCCTGCCTGTCACCAGTTTCCGCTGGTTCCCCGGTTTGGGTGAGAGCACGCTCGTCCGCCCGCTGGCGTTGTATCCGCTGGCAATCCTGCTTCCGCTTTTGTTGATCCTTGCATGGCGCAAAAGAGTCTCGCTTACCATGCCCGGAGCATTCGTTGTACTCGGAGGCTTTGTTCTCTTCACCATCTTCTCCGCCGCCGTTGGCTCGCTCATCAACCCCATTCCACTACGCGGACAAACCTATGACGGGCGTGTCATCCGAGCCTTCGTTACCCTGATCATCGGCATTGCATTTTTTGTCGGTTCGGTATGGATGAACAAAAACGAAGACGATCTGCGCTTCACCGTCAAATGGATCTTTGCCGGGCTGTGCCTCAACCTGGCATGGAGCGGATTGCAAGCCATCACCTTTTACACAGGCTTACTCGAAAAAGAAATGGTCACGCATTGGCAGCTGGCTTTCTCCATGCGCGAACTCGTTCGCACGAACCGCATCTCTGGCTTGGCGTATGAGCCAGCGTGGCTCGCCGGACAAATCGCAACGGTCTTCTTCCCGTTCCTCTTTGCGGCGGTCTTGACGAAGTTCCGCCTCACGGCGTGGACCTGGCTTGAGCCTGCCCTGCTGGCATTAACCACGCTGGTACTGCTCGCCACCTACTCACGCGGCGGCTTGCTCATTACCGTGGGCACAAGCGGCTTGATGCTGCTGCTCTTCGGGCGCGATGTTCTAAGATCCATGTGGGGGTGGTTCATCAGGGGCTTTACAGAAAAACGCGTTACCTCCCTCCTCTTTCGTCTGTCGCTCATCGTTGCGCTTGTTGGCGTCATTGCGGGTGCGTTCACATTTCTGGGGCAACGCAACTTCTTCCGCCGCATGTGGGAGAGTAATGCCGAGAACTTGAGCGAATACTTGGTGGATATCAACGCCGGGGCGCGCGGAGCGTACTCGGTTGGGGCGATGGGAGCGTTTCGAGAATCGCCGTACACCGGCGTGGGCTTGGGTGGAAGCGGGTTCTACATCTATCAAAACCTGCCAGACTGGGCGCTGACCACCGTCCCGGAGATCGCGAAGCAGCTTAATCCAGAAAATCGTTTGTACCCCAACCCAAAGAATATTTATGTGCGCTTGTTGGCAGAAACGGGCTTGCTCGGTTTTGTGTTGTTCCTGGCGTTCCAGTTCAACCTGCTGGGTGAAACCCTCTCGCTTTACAAACGAAGTGAACATTGGGCGCGTTTTGCAATGGTGGCTGGCACATTTGCATGGGTGGCTATCGCCCTGTATAATTTCACTCAGGATTCACTTGCCACCCCAAATATCTGGATCGTGCCGGGGATATTGGCGGGGATCGCCTCAAATCAACTGAACAAGGAAGTTTCATGATCGTTCTCTCTGTTGGCATGCCGCGTGCTGGTTCTGGCTGGCACTATAACCTTATTCACGACCTGATGAAGACAACCGGGTGCGCCGATGCGCGCGACATCCGCGAGAAATACGGGCTGCAAAAGATCCTCACCGAAGTGAATTGCAATATTGGTGTGCTTTCGGCGCGCCGCCTTGCCATGGTGACCATCCCTGCATTGACCGGTAATACCTTTGTTATCAAGGCGCATGCCGGGCCCACTGGCGCTTCACGCCTGCTTGCCGGGACGGGTGTGCTGCGCATCACCTACATCTACCGCGACCCGCGCGACGCCATGCTTTCGGCGTATGATTACGGTCAGCGTGCGCTTGCCAAGGGACGCCCCAATGCCTTCTCACATCTCTCCGATTTTGAAAAAAGCGTGGATTTTATGATGGAATATGTCCACATTTGGGAGAAGTGGATGGGCGAAAAGAATGTGTTGATCGCCCGTTATGAAGACCTTCTTATGAATTATGACGTTGAGTCATCCAAACTGGTGACGTATCTCAAGTTGGATGCAGATAAGCCCGAAGTCCGCGCGGTGATCGAGCAATATCGTCCTGGCGCAAATGACGGGCAGCAGGGATTGCACTTCTATAAAGGCAAAATCGGGCGTTTTCGTGATGCCTATACAAGTGAACAGCAGGGTATTTTGCTGCAAAAGCTGGGTGGTTATTTGGAACGGATGGGCTACGAAAAATAGATGTAATTCGACTGTAATCTCTGTAACGTTGCCTAAGCAGGGCTTTTTCGTTATGATAGGCTGGCGATGATGAAACGATACGACACCCCCTACATGGCCGATTGGTTCGCCATCTCACTACGCTGGGTCATGCTGGTGGGCTTGGTCGTTTCACTGGGATTGAATCAAAAACTGGAGATCAGTACCGCCTGGGGGCTTGGTCCGTTGATCATTTGGAATCTCACCATGACCGCCCTGGCGGGCATGAACATCCGCACCTCTTTTCACCGCTGGCTGAACATCTTATTTGACCTGATCCTGACCGGGGTCTTTTTCTGGTTTCAGGGTGGCATCCGTGGCGCTGCATTTTGGGCGGGGCTTCTGCCCATTCTCACCAGTTCGATCTATTTTGAATTTATAGGCGCATTGCTTGCTGCCATTCTCTTTTCGGGAGTGGTAGTTTTTTATGGGTATCAAACGGGAGATAATCCCGGGCTCTTCCTGTCCATATCGGTTATCAACATCATACTCTCGATCATTTTTGGCTACATTGGCAGAAGTATGATGGTTCACATGCGCAAGAATCGCGCCCTGTGGGTGGACGCCGAAGATAAAAAACGCGCCATTCAAAATGAGCGCATGCGCACCATTTACGAACTGACCTCGACCCTATCCTCCACCCTCAGTTACAAACGCGTGCTCGACTCTGCACTGAACATGAGCGCCGAGGCGCTCAACCCCAACCTCGACCCCGATGAAACGGTCAGTGATCCACTCGTTGGCGCGGTAATGCTCTTCAACGGCTCACGGCTCGAGATCGGTTCTGCCCGCCGCTTCACCAACGCCGATGCCCGCATTGCATTCGAAGGCGCAGACGGCATCCTCAAAAAGGCGCTCGACGAAGGCGAACCGCTCAAATTCAAGGACATCGGCTACGACCCGGAACTGGGGCGGGTGGTGGCGCTCCGCAACTGCACCAGCGGGTACATCTTCCCATTGCGCAGCGGCTTCAACGTTTACGGCGTGATGATGTTCGCCCACCCCGACCCAGACTACTTCACCACCGAACGCACCAACATGCTGGATATCATCGGAAGACAGGCGGTCATTGCCATTCAGAACGCCCGCCTCTATCAGGACCTCGTCGAGGAAAAGGAACGCCTCGCGGATGTATACGAAGAAGCCCGCAAAAAACTGGCGCGCGATCTGCATGATGGTCCCACCCAATCGGTGGCGGCAATGGCAATGCGCATCAACATCGCCCGCCGCATGCTCTCCAAAGACGTGAATATGGCAAGCGATGAATTGGTAAAGCTCGAAGAACTGGCGCACCGTACCACCAAAGAGATCCGCCACATGCTCTTCACCCTGCGCCCGCTCATCCTTGAGTCGCAGGGCTTGGGTGCCGCCATTCAATCCATGGCGGATAAAATGCTCGAAACCTTCTCCCAACGTGTAGAAGTCGAGATCGACGAACGCGCCTCACAGCAATTGGAAATGGGCAAACAGGGCGTCCTGTTCTACATCATCGAAGAGGCGGTCAACAACGCCCGCAAACACGCCGGAGCCCCCGTCATTACTGTTCGCCTCAGGCAGGTGGATGTGGGCATCCTATTATTGGAGATCAAGGACAACGGCGCCGGGTTTGACGTGAAAGCCATGGCGCAAAATTACGAAAAACGTTCGAGCAGCAGCCTTGGCATGGTCAACCTGCGCGAACGCACCGAGCTTGTGAACGGGCTGCTCAACATCGAATCTGCGCCCGGTAAAGGCACCAACGTGCAGGTCTTTGTACCGCTTACCGAAGAAGCCGCCGACCGCCTGCACCACGCCCGCAGGTCGTAACCATGCCTTTCACACGGGGAATTCACTACACGGTTCATCAACCCAAAGACTCAACATCCAGCCGCCCGTCGCTGATTCTCCTTCACGGCGCAGGCGGCAGTTTTTTATCCTGGCATCCGTATTTGCGACGATTGCCGAACGAAACCGTCTACACGCTCGACCTTCCCGGGCACGGACAGTCGGAACAAAAAAGCAAAGCATCCATCGCAGAATATGCGAACGAAATCGCCGCCTTCATGGAAGAACTTCGCATCCCCTCCGCAGTCATTGCCGGGCTATCCATGGGCAGTGGTATTGCCATCACGCTCGCATTAAACTTCCCGCAAAAAGTAAAAGCGTTGGCATTATTTGGCAGTGGCGCAAAATTACGTGTTGCCCCCGCCATACTCGAAAACATCGCCAAACCAGAAACTTTCGCAGAAACCGTCGCACAGATCAACCGCACCTGCTTCAGCGAAAACGCCCCAAATGACCTGCTGATTCTTTCGCAAAAGAACATGCTCCAAACAAGTCTAACCACCCTGCAACAAGATTTTCTCGCCTGCGATCAATTCGATGTCACCGCCCAGCTTTCGCAGATACAGATCCCCGTCCTCATCCTCTGCGGCGCCGAAGACAAAATGACCCCGCCAAAACACTCGCAATACCTGAAGGATAATCTTCCAAACGCCCGCCTTCACATTCTGGAAAAAACCGGACACATCCTCACGCTTGAACAGCCGGAAACCACCGCCAATTTACTAAAACAATTTTTGAATGAAGTGGCGCCTCACCCCTAGCCGATACTTGCCTCAAAAAAAGAGACAGCCGCCAAGCCGACGGCTGTCTCTTCACTTTAGGCATTGAACAGCGTTTTCAAAATAGGCATCGCCGCCATCACCGCCCGCGCCCGGTGACTGAGACGGTTCTTCTCGTCCATGTCCAGCTCTGCCATGGTCCTGCCAAGCTCCGGCATGAAGAAGATCGGGTCGTACCCAAAACCGCCGGTGCCGCGTTCTTCAGGGATGATCTCGCCGTAACAATCACCTGTTGTAAATTGAGTCTCGCCGCCCGGTCTGGCTACGGCACCCGTCGCATGGAAGTGCGCCTTCCACGGGCGCGGCTTGTCTTTGAGGTTCTCCAAAAGAAAATCGCGGCGATCCTTATCCTTTGCGCCCGGCTTGGGCGAATAGCGGGCGGAATACAACCCCGGTGCGCCGCCCAAAACCTCCACCTCCAACCCCGAGTCATCGGCAAGGGAGATCAATCCGCTGGCATTGGCAAAGGCGATGGCTTTCTTCCCGGCATTTTCCTGATAGTTTGAGCCGTCTTCCTCAACCTCCAGTTGAAGTTGAATCTGCGCGGGTGTGACGAACTCGATCCCGGAACCTGTCAATAATTCCTGAAATTCACGCACCTTGCCTTGATTGTTCGTTGCAATAAGAAGTTTGGTCATGAAAGTCCCTTTATATAATTTTTAGTAAAGGTCGTCAGGCTAAAAGCCTGACCTACGGGTTATCTTTTTCAT
>JBAIYF010000384.1:0-5139 GCA_037916115.1 Anaerolineales bacterium | reverse complement strand
CGAAAAGGTCAACACGCCTGTACAGACGAGAATGGAAACATAGAGGATCGGGCGCGTCATTGGCGCACTCCACGGCGGATGGAATGCATCCACGCGGCGGGGCGGCTCAGGGTGGACTGGGCAATCTGCTCAAAGGGAATGGTCACATCCCAATTGACGACTTGGATTCCGGTATGACGCAGTTCGCGCAGCATGGACTCACGCTGTAACCGCAAAATGCGCTGAGCCAGTTGCACGGACGGGCGCAGGGGTAATCCGCGTGTTTCAAAGGAGATGGGGTCGGGGCTGATGACAAGCAGTTGATACCCACGGGCACGCAATGTGCCGAGCAACTCGAGGTCTTCCTGTACCAACGGACTAATAAGGATGATGAGCGAATCGGGCGGGAACAATCGGCGCGGAATGGTCAATGATTTGAAGCTCTGGTCTTCACCTGTTTCAGCCTGGGCAAGAGCGTGCATGATGCGTTCACGTTGATATTTACCGTAGCCGGGCGAGGTCCACTTGCTGCGCTTGCCGTATACGAATAAGCCGACCCGGTTGCCTTCCGCCAGCAGTGACGTGGACACCGCTACCGCCGCTTTGACAGAATCTTCGAAGATGGTCAGCCCATGCCCGAAGATGTTGAGACTGTGACGACCATCCAACACAATGCCCACATCGGCAACGCGTTCCTGCTGATATTCGTTTGAATATAAACTGTGAGATTGCCGCGCCGACACCCGCCAGTTGATGTGACGCGGCGAGTCACCGATCTGATATTCGCGCACGCCAAAGAATTCGATACCGGTCCCGCCCTGATTGGCGGGAATGGTGCCGGAGTATACGCGGGTCTGGCGCGGGAGTATGGAAATGTGTCGGACGCGCACCAAGCCCGGGAGGACCAAAACCTGCCCCGGCGCAGAGAGAAGCGCATGCTTCTTCATCAAACCCAAAAGGTCGCTGGCAGTCGCATCGATCCCTTTGAAGGTATGGCTGCCCCTTCTTCCCCGAACAGTGTATGACCATGTGAACTCACCGCCCGCCGGAATAGAGACAAGCCGTTCTGCCGAGCCTTCGATGACTTCGAGAAATTTCGGCAGCGGGTCTGAGAGGCAGATTTGCTCAAGCGCCGCGCCATGATTTTTTATCTTGAGCGTGACCGTGATGACGCCGCCCGGCGAGATGCGGTCATCGCTCAGGGTGCGTTCCGCGCTGAGATTCAGTTCGTCCGGCGCGCGCCAAAGACCCGCCAGCAGGTACAAGACCAGCGGCAGGGCAAGACCGATCACATCACCGTTCAGCGTGGCGATGCCAGCCAGAAGGATGATGTAGGTCAATGCTGCGAGGAGGACGATACGGTTCATAGGTTGAATAAAACACGAAGTATCACAAAGATACACAAAGTTTTTTTCCTTTGTGACACTTCATTTCTTTGTGGTTGATACCTTTTACCCTGCCACCGGCACAGGGACTTTCTTCAGCACGTCGTTGATGACCTCGCTGGATATATCGCGCGCCACCCAATACTCAGGCAAGAGGATGATGCGATGCGTGAGGATGGGCAGGGCATAGCGTTTGATGTCATCGGGCAAAATGAAGTCGCGTCCGCTTAGGGCGGCGTGAGCGCGCGCCATTTTTAGGAACGCCAGCGAAGCGCGCGGACTTGCGCCCACTGCCACGCGGCGGTCTCTGCGGGTTTCGTGGACGATGCGCACAATGTAATCTTCGAGGTCGGGTTCTACGTGAATGGTTTCGATGGACTCACGCAGTCGCAAAATCTCCGCCGCCGAAGTGACCGCCTTCAACTCCACATCTTCCTGTTTGCGTACATGGCGACGGTTAAGAATCTCACGTTCTTCAGCAACACTTGGATAGCCCATTGAAAGTTTGAGCATGAAACGGTCTAACTGTGCTTCGGGCAATGGGAAGGTGCCTTCATACTCGATCGGGTTCTGAGTCGCCATCACCAGGAAGGGCTTGGGCAGATCCATGGTTTTGCCTTCGAGTGTCACCTGTCCTTCCTGCATGGCTTCGAGCAGCGCCGATTGTGTTTTGGGTGAAGCGCGGTTGATCTCATCGGCAAGGACAACATTGGTGAAGATCGGTCCCTGACGTAACTCAAAATGATTCGAGGAACGGTCGAGCACGTAGCCGCCGGTGATGTCACCGGGCAGCAGATCGGGGGTGAATTGAATACGCTTGAAATCAAGCCCCAATACAGTGGAGAACGAGCGTGCAATAAGGGTTTTGCCCAAGCCGGGGAAATCTTCCAACAACACATGCCCGCCCGCCAGCGTTGCCGCCATGATCATCTCCAGCGAATTGCGCTTGCCCACCACGGCGCGTTCCACTTCGGCAAGCACGTTTTGTCCAACCGTTGCCACTTCCATGAATTTATTCGTCATTTTCGAATCTCCATCTCTTCTTCGAGATAATCGAGCACAGGTTCAAGGTCGATATCGAGCACGGTCGGCTCGCTCTTTGTAAAACGGTTCGGCGTGGGAAAGTCCATGTACGAGGCGTTGATGCCCGCATCGAGAAACGCTTCCACTTCTTTGGATGGCGGCTGCATACGCCCGGAGGTGCTTTCATAATGCGCCTGGTGGACTTTGCCCAACATGTGCGCGATGCGCCACTTGAAGTAGACTCCGCGCCTGCGCTCGTCGATCCAATCTGCCATCGCCTCTACCGGACCCTTCACCGGGTCGCTGACCAGTTGGACTTTTTCATCGTCCGAGCTTTTGCCGTAGAAACTTCCCACAGCCACATACACGATCAACACCACCAGCGCGATCCAAAGCCCCTGCGGCGGGATGATGCGCCCGAACAAATTGAACGACCAGGCAAGATACGAAACCGCATAGACCAGCCACGCCGCAATGGCGGTGCGATAGCTCAAAAGCACAACTGCCAGCACCCCCACCGCCCCAATGGAAAGCCAGCGCCGCAGGTCGTTTATATTTTGGTTTCGCACGCTTTGAGAATGCTCGTCAGACATCGCTTCGCCTCCTCTGTTTCCTCGGTGCCAACTTCCTGCCCCCCATAGCGGACGCGCTCGAACACTTCGGTCAGTCCGTGCACGGCATCGAGCGGAAGACCCAGCGAATCGAGCCGCACAGCAAATTCGGCGGGAGTCATTGCCTCGTCGCGGATCAGTCCGCGCTTTTCACCGACCACGGCATTCATGTCCAAATAACTTTTGATAATGACGTTCTTCGAAGGTTTCGCGCCGAGTTGCCCCAGTGCCGTCCGTGCGATCTCGGCGATCTCGTTCATTTCAGAAGCGGGCTTTTTCATGCGGTCGAATGCGCGGTTGATGAAAAAGACCGCAGCGGCGCCCAAGACCAATAGCAGCAATCCAACCACCCCGAAGGTCGAGCCGATGGAGACATCCGGTGCGGAGAAGGGTTGCAGGTCGGGCAGTTCCGGCGCGGTTTGCAAGGGAATCCCGCCTTCTCCCAATAATTCCTCGGCAATTTGGTTGTTGCGCTTTGCCGCCGCTCCAAACACGATCACCAAAAACAGGACAAATGCCAGGGCGCGGATCAGTGCCGACAGCAGGCTGTCGCCGCTCTGCGGGCGCGGACGTCCCAGAGAAAGCAGGTACATCAGCAACAGCAGCGAGGGCACTAGATACTTGCCCAAACCCTCCATGCCGCCTTCAAGGCTTGAATAATCGAAGGGGTTGCCAGAGCGGGTGGAGGCAGCCGCAAAGAACGGCGGGAATTCCATTTCCGCCAGCCCGGCGGTGAGCAGCACCAAACCGACGAACGCGCCCGCCGCCAGCAAAATGACCCATGTTTTACTTTCGAAAAAAGATCGCATGCGGGTGGAATTCTACCATTCCCCTTTTTATACCGCACTCGGTATATATCCTGATATACTTCCAAGGTATGGTTCCTTATGCTTCTCAAACCCGTTTTGATCTGAACTTCAACATCTTGGGCTTCCCTGTGCGCGTCCACCCGCTTTTCTGGGTCATCGCACTTTTGCTTGGTTCCGGTTCGAATAACCTGTTGATGATTCCCATTTGGATCGTGATCGTGTTCGTCTCGATCCTTGTGCATGAACTTGGTCACGCGCTTGCCTTTCGCCGTTACGGGCAGGATTCGCACATCCTCCTGCATTTCTCCGGCGGGTTGACCATTCCACAGTCTGTGCCGTTTGGCGGCGGATATGCCAATGTAGGCATGACGCCGAATCAGCACATCCTCGTCTCGCTTGCCGGACCGTTCGCCGGGTTCCTGCTCGCGGCCTTGACCTTGGCTGTGGGCGCGGCGCTGGGCGGAGATATCATCGTTACGACGGTGCTTGGCATCATTCCGTTTCCGGTCGTGCTTATGCCGTATGGCAGCATTTTGACAAATATTTTCATCACCATGCTCTGGGTGAACGTCTTTTGGGGCTTCATCAACCTGCTGCCGGTTTACCCCCTCGATGGCGGACAGGTCTCCCGCTACTTCTTCCTCCAACGTGACCCATACAGCGGGGTGCGTACTTCACTGCTGATCTCGGTCATCACCGGCGGGCTGCTCGCCGTGCTTGGGTTGGTGGCATTCGGCAGCCCCTACATGGCACTGATGTTTGGTCTGCTCGCATTCCAAAGCTATCAAATGCTGCAAGGCGCTGGCAGGATGTATTAGTAGTTTATTGAACTACAACATCTACATAATCCCCAGATAATTCTTGAGAAGGAATTTCATTTTCACATATATGTGCTGAAAATAGTATGCGCAATTCTTTCGGGCGCTTTAATATATCTGTGTAATCTGGTCGAACAAACACTACCGCATCAGACTCATAGGTATCACTGCCACCAAGTATGATTTCGTCTTCATTCCCCGGCTTTACAAGGTTAGGGATTGATTTCCAACCCCCCTCTTGTTGATAAAAAATCCTTATCCCGAAGTTATTAGGAAACACAACACAATCGCTTGTATTATTTTGTATATATAAAGCAATGTCATCTTCTGAAATAGTGGGGGTCTCCATTTCAGCTATATCAATAAAATCTTGGAGAGGCATTTCAATTGAATTTTGGAAGACAGTTTCATCCTCTTTAGATTTGCATCTTTGAATACTAATCATAAAGACCACAAAAACAAAGACGGATTTCAAAATTAAGGCATTTTTCATCATTTTTCTTTTAGTTAATAT
>JBAIYF010000383.1:0-3500 GCA_037916115.1 Anaerolineales bacterium | reverse complement strand
TTACCAACAATTGTTCGGGAATGAAAATGTGTTGGTTCTTCCCATGGAGATGTTGGGACGTGCGCCGAAAGAAATGTTGAAAGAAATCACCGCTTTTATTCAAGTGCCTTATGTAGATATTGACATGGGGTCAGCTGTGAATGTAAGCACAAACTCCTCCCTGATTTTGTCTTTTTGGCGCCCTCTTAATTATATGTATATCTCTCTGGTTCGCTTTGATTCGTCTGTCCTTCATCGGAATAAATCGAGCTTTCTAAAATGGACTGCCAGATTTTACAGACTTAAGGAGAAGACAACGGGCATGCTCATGAAGTTTCTCAAGAACTCTAAAAAGATTGATATAAGGAATGACCCGAAATATGTGGAGTTGGTGGAGAGATTCGGCGTGTCCAATGCTCAACTCCAAAAAATCACTGGGCGTAATTTCTCTGCCTATGGGTACCCGGTTAAGGAAGGTTGAGTTTGCGCCATGTCCCAGATACTGTTAACCTTATAAGTAAATAGATTCTTTAAAAATGGGAATTCTTAACCTCCTTGGAACCATTATTGCATTTGTAAACGGACACTTTTCGTCTGCTGATCTTTCCATTTTTCATGAATTTGACCCACCTCCTACAGGTGGCGGGCATCAATTCCTGCGCGCATTTTGGAAACAGGCAGAAACATGTGGGATCCGTGTTGAGAATAATAGAATTTCCCGTACCACTCGTGCCTGCCTTCTTAATTCATTCAATTTTGATGAGAGACGTTTGCAACTGACCCGGCGCAAATCGGTGTTGTATGTCCATCGTGTGGATGGACCCATCGATGTCTACCGCGGTCGCAGTGATGGCGTAGATAAAGATATTTTTTCTATTAATCAACAGTTTGCCGAAAAGACCATTTTCCAATCGCGATACAGCATGGAGAAACACTTGGAGTTGGGTATGACTTTCTGCAACCCTGTGGTGATTCTTAATGCAGTTGACCCCAATATTTTCTACCCGCGCGGACGTGTGGCGTTTTCACGGGATCGAAAAATTCGCCTTATAGCATCAAGCTGGTCTGACAACCCCAATAAGGGTGTGGCAGTTTATAAATGGCTGGATGAGCATTTGGATTGGGATAGTTATGAAATGACCTTTGTGGGGCGCAGCCCGTCGACATTCAGGAATATTCGTATGATTCCCGCTGTAAACTCATACCGTATGGCTGCATTGTTCCGTGAACATGACGTCTACGTCACTGCCAGTAAAAATGACCCTTGCTCGAATTCATTGATCGAAGCTCTGACTTGTGGACTTCCAGCAGTCTATTTACAGAGTGGTGGTCACCCTGAGATCGTGAAACAGGCCGGGGCGGGGTTTGAGGCGGCGGAGCAGATCCCAGAATTGCTGAGGCAGATCACAGATCAGTATGAGGTGTTTCAGTCACGCATCGCGATCCCATCTATAAAAGAGGTCGGCGAACAATATTTGAAGGTCTTGGAATTGATCCCATGAAAATCCTGGCACAACATATTGGAAAAAACATCATCAAAGCGGCTTCTTGGAATTGGAAGCCGTATTCGCGTTTGATCCTGTATGGTGATGATGCTGGCTGGGTGTTGGATTGGGAAATGCGAGAATTAAGAAATATTTCTGAGCAATTGGGTATTCGTCTTGCTGCACCATTGTGGAAACATGCAGCGCAACCTCAATCGATTTTTTTTTCAAATCATTTCGTTTTGGCAAAAGATGATTGGTTGAATCTTTTGCCTCATCGAATAGGTTTTTCTTATTTTCATGGGAAACCGAATACCGGTGATGATTTGTTTGATAGGTTTTACAAATCATTGTCGATCCACCATGAAAAAATTTCACGTATTCAGGTTTCTCATTCAGAAATGGTGGACGTTGCAGTTGCAACTGGCATAGAACCGTCCAAAGTTTTCCTTATTCCCATTGGTATAAACACAGATTTTTTTCCGTTTCGTACGCCCGAACAAAAACATACCGCGCGTGAGAAGCTGGGCATTCCGCATTCAGCATTTGTGGTGGGCTCCTTTCAAAAGGATGGTGTGGGTTGGGGTGACGGCATGGAGCCGAAATTGATCAAGGGACCCGATGTGTTCGTAGAGACAATGAAACGTTTGAAAAATGACATTCCCGAACTGTTAGTAATGCTTTCAGGTCCGGCGCGAGGGTATGTCAAAAAAGGACTGGAGGAGGCGGGTATTCCATATGTGCATAGATACTTGCGCTCCTATCCCGATATCGCTAAACTTTTTCAGACACTCGATTTGTACGTGGTGGCATCCCGCCAGGAGGGTGGACCCAAGGCAATCCTTGAAAGCATGGCAACCGGCGTGCCGCTCGTAACCACGCGTGTGGGACAGGCCATGGATTTGGTTAAACACGGTGAAAATGCATATATGACCGATGTGGAGGATGTGGATGCGCTTGCCTCTTACAGTCTTAAAGTGTATCGCTCAACCGAGACTGACCTTCAGCCGATGCTGGTGGCCGGGCGTAAGACAGCTGAAGCCAATAGTTACAAGAGCCAAATTCCCATGTGGGCGCAGTTCATGAAAGGATTTGTGGAATGAGTTCCATTATTCAAAAGACAGCTTATTATTTTGTGCCTCGCAACTTGCGGAGATTTATCGTCAAGACCATGCTGGGTGCGGAGCGTTCTGCTGATCCAAAGGAAGCCACACGCTGGCTGCTGGGCATTTATGACTTCGTCAATTACGAGATCGACGCGCAGTGCAAACGCTGGGGCGATGGCATGCACATCAAGCATGAGGTGATGGACGGCATCCACTCCTTCTTTTATGATCGCATCGAAAGGAATGCCAGTGTGCTTGACCTCGGTTGTGGCTACGGTGCGCTTGCCCACGCCATTGCTGTCCATTCAGATGCGAAAGTTCTGGCAATCGATTTCGATGCAAAGCAGATCGAGTTCGGAAAACAGCGTTTCGCTCACCCCAACATTCAATTTGTTGTTGGTGATGTATTCAAGGATATTCCTGAGATCGGTTCTGTGGATGTCGTTGTCTTATCGAGCGTTCTTGAACATCTAAAGAACCGCCCTGAATTCCTGAAAGAACTGGCCGCGCGTTTCAAGCCGAAGAAATTTCTCATCCGTGTACCGACCTTTGAACGGCACCTGCAAGCCGCACTTAAGAAGGAGCTTGGACTGTTCCCCTACACAGATGACACACACGAACTCGAATATTCCAAAGACATCTTTTATGACGAAATGGAACAAGGTGGTCTGGAAGTCAAACACTTCGAGATCCGCTGGGCGGATATTTGGGCAGAGTGTACCCCTGCGAAATAACATGTTGAGTAACCTGCTCACATCTCTCAAACGAACCTTCCCGAAATTTTTTCGGGCTGTGTTCGCTTTGCGAGATTGGGTAATGACCATTCCGGTGCGTTCCAAGGTTTCTGCACTTCACAGATCCAGCATGGGGTTGAATGTTGCCTACCTCAGCCCGAACTTTCCAAAGCCGCCCGCAGTGCGAAGTCAATTTG
>JBAIYF010000382.1:0-3612 GCA_037916115.1 Anaerolineales bacterium | reverse complement strand
TCAGCGCTGCAATGACGGTGGAGTGGGGCGAGAGGGGGTCGAACCCTCACGTTGTTACCAACGACAGATTTTAAGTCTGTTGCGTCTGCCGATTCCGCCATCGCCCCGGCAGGACGTATTTTACTATAAGTTAATGGGTAATTTATTATCGAGAGAAATTACACTTTGGCTTGCCAGACCTGTACCCCGGCAGGGATGGAAGTGATAGGCAGCACGCCGTTTTGCACGGTGAGAGTCTCGCCACTGAATATCTCGGTGAACTGTGTGCCGTCTGCGATGCCGCCATTGCGCACTGGTAGACTTTCAACCGGGTAGGCGTGCGAACTGCGGTTGCCGATCACCAGAAGCTGCTCCTGCTCACTGTCGCGCAGGTAGGCGAGGGTGTCTTTGGCGGTGAGCAATACCTGAAAGCCGCCTTCGATCAATGCGGGGGAGTTGCGGCGCAGGTGGATGAGCGTTTGGTAAAACCCACGCAGGTTCATATCCCATTTGGTTTGATCCCAGATCATGCAGTCACGCGCACCCAGCGAGTCGGATGCGGTCATGCCGATCTCGTCGCCGTAGTAGATGCAAGGCACGCCGACGTAGGTGAGAAGCAATGCAACTGCCAGACGGTTGCGGGCATCGTTGCCCCCGACCAGATGGTGGATGCGGGCGGTGTCGTGCGAGCCAAGTAGATTTAACTGCTGGCGCGCGATCGTCCACGGGATGGCGGCGCGGTAGGCTTGCCAGGTGCGCACCAGCGCCTCGGTGCTCCATTGGGTCTGGGCGTGTACCTGTCGCGGTTCGGCGTGCTGGCCGATGTGGAAGTGGTCGAGCCAGTAAAGCAGGGGATGGGTGAACCCGGCGTAGTTCATGGTGGCGTCGAGGCAATCTCCCTGTAGTTGTGAACTACCATCGAAGAAATTCTCACCGAGCAAATAGGCCTGCGGATTTTCGGCTTTAACGGCGGCGCGAATGCCGCGCCAGACTTCCTCTTCGAGTTGGTCTTTGCCGTGGCGGGCGAGCATGTTGGCAACGTCCACACGCCAACCGTCGATGGCGAAGGGCGGTTTGAGCCAGCGCCGAAAGACCGAGTTGGGGCTGGAGTAGATCGTCTCGCGCAGGGTATGGCTGCGATAGTTCAATTTGGGCAGGCTGCGCACACCAAGCCAGGTTTCGTAGTCATCGGGGTGGCTGTGGAAGGTGAAGAATTCCGCCGAGTAGGTGTTGATATCTGCCAGAGCCGCCTGAAACCACGGGTGCATCACGCCACAGTGATTGGGCACGATGTCGAGGATGAAGTGCATGCCGCGCGCGTTGAACGCTTCGCGCATGGACCTCAAAGCTGCGTTGCCGCCCAGATGCGGGTCTACATTTTCGTAGTCCACCACGTCGTAGCGGTGGTTGCTGTAGGCGCTGAAGACCGGGTTGAAGTACACGGCGTTCACGCCGAGGTCAGTCAGGTAGTCGAGGTTTTGAGTCACGCCGGGCAGGTCGCCGCCGTAGAACTCGACCATCGCCTGCGGAAAATTGCGCTGCGGCTCGCCCCATTTGGCAGAGACGGAGGTCTGCCCGTGGTATTCAAACTCACCATCGTAGACGTTGCTCTCAGGCTCGCCATCTGCGAAGCGGTCTGGAAAGATCTGATAAAAAACACTGCGGCGCACCCAGACGGGGGCTTCGTACTCTGCCAACAAGCGGAAGTCGTCGGCATCGGTGGGGACGTGCTCATGAAAGCCGGAGCCGTTGTACCACCATGCGCCATCGCGGGTGAAAAGCAGGAAGCGGTACGACGTGACGGGCATGTTCAGGCGTAGAGTCGCTTCCCACCACTGGCAGGCAGGGTTCGGCTGGGAAGAGGCGGGTTTCATTTCCGCAAAGAACTGCTCGCCGTCGGGGCAGGTCCGCAGCAGCAGACGGTCTACCGGCACATCCGGCAGCATGCGCATGCGAATGGTCACTTCGTCGCCGAGGTGCAGGTCATCGCCTTTGGGGGCGCGGACGTAACGGCTCGAACCGTCGTGATGGATGGAGTAGAGGTAGGTGGGGTGGGTCATGGTCATGGTTGCGGAGTGTATCACAGGATGTTTGGCATATAATCGTATTAGCTCTTAATTTCTTGACTTGTGGAGTCAGCCATGACACAGACGAAGAAGATGCACGAACATCCCGTTGAGATTCTGCAGCGATTGATCCAATTCAACACCACGAACCCGCCGGGGCATGAAGCGGCGTGCATTAGTTACATTCGCGGATTGTTGGATGAAGCGGGCATTGAGTCCACGCTGCTTGCCATAGACCCGGAAAGACCCAACCTGATCGCGCGCTTGCCCGGCGAAGGCAAAGCGCCGCCACTTCTGCTGTACGGGCATGTGGATGTGGTCACCGCCGAGAACCAGCCGTGGCAGCGACCACCGTTCGAAGGTCAGTTGATAGATGGCTACGTATGGGGGCGTGGCGCGTTGGATATGAAAGGCGGAGTTGCCATGATGCTGGCGGCATTTTTACGCGCCAACGCCGAGGGGTTGCGTCCGCCCGGTGATATTGTGCTTGCCATCGTCAGTGATGAAGAAGCGGGTGGAGACTACGGCGCCAAGTTTTTGGTCGAGCAGCATCCTGAATTATTCAAAGGCATCAAGTATGCGATTGGCGAGTTTGGCGGCTTCACTCTCTCCATTGGCGGCAAGCGTTTTTATCCGATCATGATCGCCGAGAAACAGATATGCTGGCTGAAAGCCACTGTGCGCGGACAGGGCGGGCATGGTTCGATGCCGGTCAAGGGCGGGGCGATGGAAAAACTTTCACGCTTCTTGAAAGCGTTGGATGAAAACGACCTGCCCATTCATGTGACGCCGCCTGCGAAGATGATGGTGGATGCGATGTCATCCGCGATTGGCGGATTGCAAGGTTACATCCTTGGGCAATTGACCAACCCCGCCATGACCAATACCGTGCTCAAAACCCTCGGCTCACGCGGACGGACGTTCTACCCGCTGTTTCGCAACACCGCCAGCCCGACGATTTTGCACGGCAGTACGAAGGTCAATGTGATTCCCAGTGAAATTTCTGTCGAGTTGGATGGGCGCTTATTACCCGGTCAGACCCCCGAAGACATGCTGCGTGAGTTACGCGCCATTGTCGGTGACGATGTGCAATTGGAAGTTTTGCAATTCGAGCCGGGTCCCGCCGCACCGGATATGTCGCTCTTCAACAAACTGGCGGACATTCTCAAAGAAGCCGACCCTGAAGGCGTTCCCATTCCGCTGATGTTGAGCGGCGTCACCGACGGGCGTTTCTTCTCGCAGTTGGGCATTCAAACCTACGGCTACCTGCCCATGACCCTGCCCGATGACTTCAATTTTGCCAACACCATCCACGCCGCCGACGAACGCGTCCCAGCCGCGGCGATTGAGTTTGGTGCGCAGGCGATCTACAAGGCGCTGAGTCGCTTTGGGTAGTTCGATGTTGCTTTACAGAGTGTCTGAAAACAAGAAGATTCACCACAGATAGACACAGATGAACACTGTTTTTTGATAAGTACATCAGCCAAAGAGTTTCTTATCCTTTTATCTGCGTTCATCTGTGGTTAAGAAGACTTTTCAGACGCTTTCTTAGTTCTCAAGGTAGCAT
>JBAIYF010000381.1:0-2719 GCA_037916115.1 Anaerolineales bacterium | reverse complement strand
TTCAGCCGCACCAGACTGGAACATTTCGGGCTTGATGGAGAACAATTCGTCGAGGTTGACGCCGTCCTTGGAAACTTCGCCGTCTTCCTCTTCCACTTCGGCGACGGGGCGCTTCTCTTTCTTCTTTTCGGCTGGCTTCTCCACCACAGGCGCTTCTGCCACTGGAGCCGGTTCTGCCACAACTTCAACAGCAGGGGCTTCCACCACAACAGCCGCAGGGGCTTCCTCAACCTTGGGCTCAGTAACAGGCTCGGGGAAGGTCAGAGCCGCGAGGCTTTCTTCGATGTTCTGAAGTGCCTTCGCTCCAACTCCCGCCAGCCCAAGCACCTTGTTCTGATCCGACTTGAGGTCGAACATCAACTGACCGACAGTTTCATAACCAGCTTCGGTGAGGATGTTGAAGATGTGTTCCTTCATGGTAGTCACATCAGAAAGCGGCATGTTGAAGGCAACCGCAGGGATTTCAGCGCGGATGGAGGAGATGCGTTCGTCCTCTTCACGGGCGGCTTCTTCACGGGCGAGCAGCATGCGGCGTTCCACACGATCGACGAACTGTTCGAGCGCAGTGTATTCTTCGGGGTTGATCGGGCGCCCTTCGGTTTTTCGCGCGAGGATGTCTTCGATCTGCGGAATGGCTTCCATGGCAGGTTTGAGCAATGCCTGTAGTTCGGGGTCGCTCTGAAGTTTGGAAAGTGCATCGCCTGTCGCTTCGACCAGTGACTTGATGTCGATGCGCCAGCCGGTCAACTTTGCGGCGAGGCGCGCGTTCTGACCGTCGCGCCCAATCGCAAGGCTGAGCTGGTCTTCACCAACTACAACAGTGGCGGTGCGCTCTTCTTCAGAGAGATACACGCCAACCACCTTTGCCGGGCTAATGGCTTTGGAAATGTAGGCAACTGGGTCGGGATCCCACAGAATGATATCGATCTTTTCGTCGTGGAGTTCCTTGACGATGGCTTGAATACGAACGCCCTTCTGACCCACACAAGCGCCGACGGGGTCGATGCCCGGCTGAGTAGCAGAGACTGCCACCTTGGCGCGCGCACCCGGTTCACGGGCAATGGCGCGGATCTCAACGATGCCGTGGTAGATCTCAGGCACTTCGTTTTCCATCAGGCGGCGCAGGAAGTTGCGATGCGCGCGTGAGAGGATGATCTGCGGACCGCGATTGCCGTCCTTGACCTCGATCACCACAGCGCGGACGCGGTCGTGCAGTTTGAGCCGCTCGCCGGGAATGCGCTGGTTGTTGGGCATGGTGCCTTCGGCTTTCATTTCCAAGCCGATGGTAATGCCCTGCGCGTTGATCGCCTGCACCAAGCCGGAGACGATCTCACCTTCCTGGCGCTGGTAGTATTCCATCTGGTTCGAGCGTTCCGCCTCGCGGATGCGCTGCTGGATAACCTGACGGGCGGTCTGGACTGCTACACGACCGAAATCGGCGGGGGTGCTTTCCACAACGACCATATCACCGGGTTGGCACTCGGGATTCACTTTGCGGGCTTCGTCAAGAAGCACCTCAGTGCGTTCATCCACTACGCTGTCTTCAACTACTTCCTTTTCAGCGTATACAGTCACAATACCCGTGTCGGGGTCTAATTTGGCTTCCACGTGCTGTGCGGTGGAGGCGCCCACGGCGCGCCGATAGGCGGAGACCATCGCCGACTCAATGGCGGTGATGACTACGTCCTTGGCGAGCTGCTTTTCCTCCAGCACTTCGTTGAATGCCAGCGCAAAATCATTCTTTGCCATACTTCCTCTTCAAAAGCTCCTTGGTATATGTCATACCCGTCTGGGTATAAAAAGCGAAGAAGTGGGGGCTACCCACTTCCTGGTGACTTCGATATTGGGTTGTGCCTTACAGAAGTGATTCTAGCATAAAGATTTTTACTATGCAAGGTGGAGTCTGTTAGAGGGGCATTTGAACTTCACAGGTATAATCGCCGCCATGACCGAACGAGATATGGATAAAGCCGCCCTGCGCGGCGAACCTTCGTATGTATGGCGCGACGGACAAAAGCGCCGCCTGAACATGATCCGCAAATTTGCCGGGGAGCGTATGCAAGGCAAGGTGCTCGAAAACGGCTGCGGCGTAGGCATGTACGTGGAAAAGATGACTGAACTAGGCGCTCACGTCACCGGTTTGGAATATGACTTTGATCGCGCCCGCGACGCCCATGTGAACTCGCCGCGCATCATCAATGCCGCTGGCGAATTCCTCCCGCTTCCTTCTTCGACGTTTGACCTGATTCTCAGCCACGAAGTGATCGAACACGTACAGGATGACCGCTCCGCGATCGCCGAGATGGTGCGCGTGCTCAAAGTGGGTGGGCGGGCGGTCATCTTCTGCCCCAACCGCGGCTACCCCGTGGAGACTCACGGCATCTTTTGGAAGGGTAAATATTATTTTGGCAACAAGCCTTTCGTGAATTACCTGCCAAGAGTCTGGCGTGACAAACTCGCCCCGCATGTGCGCGTTTATTCCCGCCGTGATATGCAAAAATTATTCGACGGTCTGCCCGTCAAATTCATCGAACGCACGATCATCTTTGGCGCGTACGACAACATCATCGCCCGCACAGGTATCTTCGGGAAGTTTATCCGCGCGGTGTTGCAATTTGCAGAGTCCACGCCGCTGAAGGCATTGGGCTTGTCCCATTTTTGGGTGGTGGAAAAGGTTTAGCCGAATATTAGAACCTGGAAAAATCAACCCAAAGTACTA
>JBAIYF010000380.1:0-1860 GCA_037916115.1 Anaerolineales bacterium | reverse complement strand
CCCACAGAATCGCATTCTCGGAGTCTGAGTACACCGGCAGATGCAGATTGTGTTTTTCCTGCCAAGTCAGCGCATGGACAATGGCAAGGAATTCCCCGACGTTGTTCGTCCCGTCAGCATACGGACCAGCACGGAAGATCTCCTCACCCGTATCCGTATTCACACCACGATACTCGAGTTTTCCGGGTGCACCGCTGCAAGCCGCATCTACACAAACGGACGGAAGAAGCGGTTGAACACTCGCTTCACGCCACTTTCCGCTGGTGGAAACCCTGCCGATGTAATCTTCATAATTGGCAAGGTAAGCAGCCTCTGCCTGCACCTCATCTTCAAATGCCTTATATTGCGCGCCAACAAAACCCTTCACCTGCTTCTCACACTCTGCCCATGTGGTGAAGATGCCGGTCTTGCGTCCCTTCCAAACGACGTAATATTTCTGGCGCGCCATACGTCAATTTTACATCAAAGAAGAAATGGATGAGAATCACCCATATTTGGAGTTTTTGCCTGTAAACTTTTGGGCAGATATGGTAAAAAACACGCCAGCACATCAATAAATCCATCGCTTTAGGAGAACACACATGTCATACGCAAACCCCGAATACCTTGTCGATACTGAATGGGTCGCTAAACACCTCAATGATGCAGATGTTCGCATCATCGAGTCTGATGAAGACCCGCTGCTCTATGCCATTGGTCACATCCCCAACGCCGTGCAAGTGGACTGGTTCTCCACACTTCAGCACCCCCTGCGCCGCGACTTTGTGACAAAGGAACAGTTCGAAGAAGTCGCCTCGAAACTGGGCATCACCAACGACACCACCCTCGTATTCTACGGCGACAAGTCCAACTGGTTTGCCTGTTATGCGCTTTGGCTCTTTCAGTATTACGGCCACAAGAATGTCAAGATCATGAACGGCGGACGCACCAAATGGGAGCAGGAAAAACGACCCCTGGTAAAAGAAGTCCCCAACTTCGTTGCCACCACCTACAAAGCAACTGAAGCTGATAAATCCATCCGCGCTTTCCGCGACGATGTCTTCAAGGCGCTCGAAGCGAAAAAACCGCTGGTAGATGTTCGCTCACCGAAGGAATACTCCGGCGAACTCACCCACATGCCCAACTACCCGCAGGAAGGCGCCACACGCGGCGGACACATCCCCGGCGCGGTCAGTATTCCATGGGCGCAGGCTGTCAATGAAACTGACTCCACCTTCAAGACCCCTGAAGAATTGAAGGCACTGTACGAAGGCAAGAACATCAAGCCCGAAAGCGAGATCATTGCCTACTGCCGCATCGGTGAACGCTCCTCATTGACCTGGTTCGTGTTGAAATACCTGCTGGGTTATCCCAGCGTCAAGAACTACGACGGTTCCTGGACCGAATGGGGCAACCTGGTGGATGCCCCCATCGAAAAGTAACAATATCCGTAGGGGCGAGGTGATCTCGCCCCTACACAAAATATTATGACCCTACCCAAAACCCTTCAAGAGATCGTTGATGACTACGCGGGCATGAGCCGCGAAGAAAAGCTGGAAACGCTGATTGCTTCGGCGGAGACGTTCCCAGACCTGCCGGAGCGCTTTCAGGAAGACCGCTCCAAAATGGAACCGGTGCCGGAGTGCATGACCCCGGTCTTCATCATCGCTGAAAAAGACTCGAACGGCGGCATCGTTTTTTATCTGGATATTCCCAAGCAATCTCCCACCGTGCGCGGGCTTGCTTCGATCCTTGTCAACGGACTGAACGGTTGCACACTCGAAGAGATCCTTTCTGTACCCGCAGATTTTTATACGCCGATGAATTTACAGGAAGCAGTTTCACAACAACGGCTGAACGGTTTTATCGGCGTGCTGGCGC
>JBAIYF010000379.1:0-2507 GCA_037916115.1 Anaerolineales bacterium | reverse complement strand
GTGACTCTCACCCTCGAGCGGATCGTCCCCACTGAAACCCGCACCGTGGCATACATCCACTTCACCATGGAAGATGCCGACCCATCTCTGGTGTCCATCATGCCGCGCAGTGTCTACGCCATCGACTCGCTCGGGCAGCAATTCCGCATGGTCGGCTCGTTCGTCTGGCAGCCGTTCGAGCATCCGCTTGGCACTTCTTTCGAGTTCGTCACCGAAGGCAAACCCGCCGAGGGTCCGCTGACCATTGTGGTGGATGAAGCCATTGCCTACTACATGCCCATGTACGTGAATCCGCCGCAGGCAACCCCTGAAGAAATGACCTTCACCTTCGATGCGGGCGAAGCCCCGCAGCAAGGACAGGTCTGGGACTTGGGCAAGACCTTCACCATCGCTGGCTATGAATTTGAGATCGCCCAGGCGCAAGCCGTGACCTTCGCAGACATCGAAACGCCCAACTTCATCGACGGCTCGCAAGGCTACGACTACGGATACCAGTTCACGGTTGAGGCAGACCCATCCCTCGGCTTGAGCGTGGAAATGGACATTCAGCGCGACAACTGCTGGCTGTACGATGTCAAGAAGATCGAACCTTCGCCTCTGTTATATTCCCAGCTATGCAAAGACGGATTTCCGACAGGGGAGGTGTCTGTGACCATCCGCGAGATGTCGATCACGATTCGAGATGACTTGAAAGTGCAGTGGACACCATAAAATAAAAAGCGGGCTGACCAAATCGGTCAGCCCGCTTTGTTTTGAAGGTCACTATTGCACCAATTTCCAAGCTGAGGGTAATGCAACAGAGGCAGCCAGTAACTTGATGATATCGCCGATCACAAACGGCAGTAAGCCCAATTCCAACGCTTTGCTGAAACTGCCCAACACAATGCTCAACCACGTCACACCGAAAGCATAGATGATGACCGTGCCGACGAGGAAAGGTACGATGGAGGTCTTGAAACTGCGTTCCATGCCGCGCTCGGCGAGCAGACCGACGACATACGCCGCTACAATGAAGCCAGCCAGATAGCCAGCCGTCGCGCCGGTAAGAATGCCAAATCCGCTGGCGCCGCCTGCGAAGAAGGGCAGCCCCGCCGCGCCCTGGGTGATGTAGGCGAACATGGCAGCCGCTCCGCGCTTGGAGCCAAGCAATGCACCAACGAGCAGCACAGCAAATGTCTGCCCGGTGATGGGGACGGGGGAGAAGGGCAGGGGAATTTCGATCTGCGCGAAAAGCGCAACAAGCCAGGAACCTAAAAGGATCAAGGTGATATCGCGCATTGTGGTTGAAATGTTTGGGAATGTCTTGTTATAAAGGGTAGGGGCAAGAGTAGTCATGTAGTCTCCTTGGTTTAAGTAATACAGAATTCAATAACACAGCCGGGAGGAAAAAGATTTGCTGATTAATCGCTCAAAAGACTTCGCCGTACAGGCGCGGTCAGACAGTGGATCGCCCCATAGCCATTGACCAGTTTATTTAATTCCGCGCTCAAGACCCGGAAGCCCCGCCGCTCCAATTCATGGATGACGCGTTTGTTCGTGGAAAGTGCCATGATGAGCGTGTTATTGCCTAAATTCAGCAGGTTTGTGGCGAAGTTCTTTTGTTCCTCTTCATCTACTTCCAATATCTCGATGCCTTTTTCCGAAAGGAACTCGCGAAAGCCGCCCAGTTCTTCAATGATGAAACTGTCCATGTTGCGTGAGATGCGAATGACTTCGCGCTGGTCTAGTTCATGGGTGTATGCCATCACGAGGTTGGACGCAAGCGGAATCCAGAACATGTCGAGATGCATGATGCGCATGTGCTCTTCCGTCGGCGCGCCGTATACAGACGCTTCTTCCACATGCCGCTTGTTGATCACTGCCACGATCTGAATCCCTTTGTGTTCCAATTCCGCGCCGATCTTCTTGGATAAGTTCTTCACCGCGCTCAGCGTTGTCCGCGCACCAACGCCGATGTAGCAGGTATCGCCCAGCACAGCCACGTCGCCGCCTTCGATGGTGCCGTGGTCCACTTCGACGAATCCATTTTCGTACCCCAGAGCGATCAGGGCTTGCTTGAAAACTTCTACTTCGGGCTTGCGGATATCCCACTTTAATGAAGAGAGTACGATTCGGTCTGCCAGTGCCTGCGACTGGTCTCTGCCGTAGAAGATGTTGGCAAGCGGCAGGTCATGTTTCAGACTAAGCAAATGATTCAGACGAATTGCCCCAGCCTCCCCGTAGATTGAAGCGTCTTCTTGTAAAATCTGCTTGATTTCCTCGCACACCTGTGCGTACACCTGGTCAATATCCCCGTGAATGCCTTCATGTGAAAAATCCGCGATCTTGCGCTCGCGATACGTTTCATAATACTCATTAGCTCGATGGAGTAATGCCTGCTCCAACTCTGCAATGGACTTTGGCGCTTCGGGCATCTCTTTCTCCGCCAGAGACTTTGCCAGCGCATCCTTCGCACGGGTGAAGCGGATTCCCTCTCCCTCGATCAGTTCCTGCATGTGACGGAACTC
>JBAIYF010000378.1:0-4837 GCA_037916115.1 Anaerolineales bacterium | reverse complement strand
CCTCGGAGCCGGGGATGGTACGCCCAAGTTCCTCCACGGCGGTGAGCAGCACGTTCTCAAGGTTGGTGGATGAACTGATGCGGGTTGTGATCTCGCCGATGGTCTGTTCCTTAATCACCTGGCGTTGTGATTCCTGAATGAGTCGGGCATTTTCAAGCGCCAGTGATAAACGTTCAGAGACAGCTTCAGTAAGGTTGATCTCACTGCTTGTCCACTGTCTATCTCTGTTGGGCGATTTGATGTGAATCACACCAATGATCTGTTCACGAAGTTTGATCGGAATAACCAGGGTGGGCTCATTGGTCTTGCCATCTGCATGGAACATCAGCACCTCACCCCTGTGCATCGACTGGTTGATTTCATCCGAAACAAGGGGATCAGATAATTTTTGACCGCCAGTGATGCTTTGCTGGTAACCAATCATGCCTTCATCCTGAATGAAACTTCGCCAGCCTTCACGAATATTTTGCTGATAAGCTGTTCGTGCCTCTTCGAGTGCTGTCTGGGTTTGCTGGAACAGCCTTGAGTTTTCAATGGCAATAGCAACCTGATCCGCAAGAATGCTCAAGATATTTGTGTCTTCCTGTGTAAAAGCACCGGGTTTTTCGCTCTGTACATCCAGCACACCAATGATCCTGTCGCGCACTGTCAGGGGTAATGCCATTTCAGAACGAGTATTTGGTAGGTCGGGATTGTTGAAATAGGTCGCATCCTGCCCTACGTCCAGGGCGATGCGGGGGGAGCCGGTGTTTGCCACATATCCAACAATGCCGCTTTCACCGACCTTGAGCCTGTGTCCGCGCTTAAGCATGTTTTGCCCGCCCAAGCTGTTTGCTGCCTGCAAGATGGCATATTGCCTTGTGTCATCAATGAGAAATATTCCAGTATGATAGAACCTGAGCCTTTCGCTAACCAACCGTGTAATGAGAGGCAAAAGGATGTTTAATTTCTGCTCAGAGTTGATGATCTTGGATATTTCTCCAATGGAGATCAGTTGCTTTGCACGCTCTTCGGTTTGGCGGCGTGATATTTCAAGGTCGACAGTTCTTTCAGTGATACGCTTTTCAAGGTTGTCGAGTGTGTCTCTTAATTGTTCTGTCATCCTGTTCATAGTTGTGGCAAGAATACCAACTTCGTCCAGGGTGTCGACATTTGCCACAACTTGAAGATTGCCGCCAGTGATTTCTTCGGCAACCTTTGTGAGCTGGCGCAATGGGTCGGTTATGGTTCTGGTGAAAAGGTAAATAATGAAGCCAGAGCCGATTGCAAGCAGTAAGCTGTAGCCAGTGAGTGTTCTTTGAAGATTACCAAATTGCTGGATGACTTCCTCGCGGGGGTAAACAATTGCAAAGGACCAGCCAGTATCCAGTCCAACGGGCTCATAAGCGATGTACATGGGATCGTTGTTTTGATCCCATGCTTCCATGAAGCCCGTTTCACCGTTGAGCATGTTGTTTGTCAGTTCCTGCCAATTGGTGGCAACCCCCGAGTTTATGATCGTATTCATCGAGTCGGTGAAGGATTGTAGTTTTGTTGTGTCATCACCAATCCCAAGAATGGTTCCTTTTGAGTCGATCAGAAAGGCATAACCGGTTCTTCCAAAGGTCAGGTCTTCGAAAGAGTCTTGGATCAGCTTGAATTCACTGTCTATTGCGACAGCACCGATGAAGTTGTCGGCATCATCCCTGATTGGAGTAACCCAGGTAAATATCCAGGTGCCATTTTGGGTGGGGGCGGGATACGGGCCGATAAGAAGTGGATTACTGGATTGTTTCGAGAGAGTGAACCACTCTTGTTCCAGATAGTTGAGCTTGGCAAGATCAGTGAAGGAAAGAGCGTTTTCTGTACGTGTATAGTACGGTGCCCAGAGTTCCACTTCTGGCTGATATTGGAAAGGTTCAAATCCTGCTGCGGCGCCAAAAACCTGGTCATTGCGGATAACAGTTTGCTGGACGACGTTGAGAAAGCCTTGTTCGCCGAAGTCACCGTTCTCTAAAGCAGTGGCGAAATTGACTGCAACGATTCGTGATTCAAGCAGACGTGTCCGAATCAGGTTGGTGCCTTCACTGGCACTTTGCCGCATGTCTTTTTCGAGATTTCCCTGAAGATTTCCCTGTCCGACGCGGATGCTGATAATGGAATAAACTATGAATCCAAACAGCAGCATGCCAACTGAGATCAATGTCAGCTTAAGACCAATGCCGGCATTTTGATCCATAGTCGGGGAACTTTGATTTTGGGGATCTTCCTGAATTTGACTCATAATGATTTCTCTACACGATTACCCATTTTTTTATGTGTACATCTTTAAGGCGGCGGGCTCAACCTGTACCAATACGTCTGAACCGCCAAGCGCCTTGCTTAATTCCTGAGCGGCTGTTTGCAGGATGGTTTCAAAGCGGGAAGATGAGCTGATTCGTGCAGTAATGTTCGCGGTAATCCTCTCAAGGTCAGCGCGGTGCTGGGTGGACTGTAGGAGGGTTGCCGTTTCAATGGCAAGTGACAAACGTTCGGCTACAGCCGACGCTATGTCTGCATCATCTTCGGTTAGAGTGATATCTCTGTTTGATTTCAACTGCATAACACCAATAACCTGCCCGCGCAGGCGAATGGGAACTGCCATTTGTGCATTTTGCCCATCTCCTTTGGTGAGCATCACTTTTCCCTTGGATGTCGCTTCACGAATTTGGTCGCTGTCCAAAGGGTGCTCCAATGGTTTAATACCGGTATTGGAATATGTGAATCCCAGACCTAGTTTCGAAGGGCGCAAGACCTGCCAGGCTTCCTGTGCGACTTGTCCAATGGCGCTTTGTGCCTCAGCTAGGGCGCGTTGGGCATTTTCGATGGTTAGTGCGTTGTTAATTGCCACTGCAACCTGATCTGCCAGGATCAAGAGAATGGAAAGATCATCTTGCTGAAAAGCGTTGGCTTCTGTGCTCTGTACATCCAATGCACCAATGATCTTTCCTGCATATCGAAGGGGAAGAGCGATCTCTGAACGGGTATTGGGGAGGTCTGGGTTGTCAAAGAAAATAGAATCATCTCCAACGTCAAGTACGATGCGTGCCTGCCCAGTGCCAGTGACATAGCCTACAATGCCTGTTTGTCCGACGGGTAGGCTGTGTTTTCGTTCGAGCATTCTTTGCCCGCCTTCACTATTGGCGGCACGAAGAATGGCATTTTCACCCTGCTTGTCAATAAGAAACACCCCAGTATGATACACATTGAATTGCTCACTAATTACTTGGGTGATCAGTGGAAGGAGTGCATCTAGTGATTGAACGGTTGAAATAGCGTTCATAACTTTGGCTACTGCCTGGAATTGGCGTGCACGTTTTTCGGAAACCCGATTTGCATTTTCAAGTTCGTTTGTACGGATTTGCACACGCTCCTCCAAGCTTGCGCGGAGGGAGGTTAATTCGATATTTTCGTTTTTTTCAAGTGCTTCACTTTCTTTTGCGCGGGCAATAGACTCGTTTAGTCGCTGCACTAAAAGATGAGTGATACCGGCACCTGCTGCTATTAAAACATTAATGATGACAATATCATCAAATCCAATTGGGGAGGCGACCTTTCCGGAATAAACGTCTTGTAACGTAATGATGGTTGTGATTATGACGGCAAATGGCGCTATTATAAAAAGGGAATTTCTTCCAAGCAGAATGGCTGAAATTACAATGATTGTTGGTACAGCAAAGAATGACACATCTCGAACACCATTCGCCGTACTTGATAAAACACCGATGGCGACTAACAGTCCGATGGGGACAATGATCTTTGCAAACATAATGTTCCCGCGCAGGACATAAATATATGCAATGATCTCCAATGCCAACGTGGATGAAAGGATAGGTATGATAAAACTCGACGAACCTGTATTGCTTACGCCTGCATTAATTATCAAGACAACCGTATTGACGACAATAACCAATATTAGCAGACGGCGTGTCAATTTTATAAAAGATAGATCTTTGTCGTCTTCGCTGCTTAATAAGTTCGTTAGATATTCAAACATTGGTTGCTCCAGGACAGCTAGAAATTTCCAGATTGTCTTGCCGTGAATTGGATGGCAACATCCGTTCCAGGCAGGGTGTCGCCAAGTTCCTGAATGGCGGTTTGGACGATATTCTCAATGTTTACAAGGTTACCGATCTTGGATGAAATATCTCCAATGGCACGTTCTTTTGCTGCGCGTTTTTGAGCATCCTGAAGAAGACGGGCAGTTTCAATGGCGAGCGCGGCACGTTCTGCGGTTGCCTGTGTGATTGCAATCTCATTATCATCCCATTTTTTTTCAGGGTCGGGAGTGCTTAGCTTTATTGTTCCAATCTGAACCCCGCGAAGCAGGATGGGGATCGTAAGATTATTTGGCTGCACTTTCTTTGAGTCAGTCCGAATTTCAGAAATACTAACGCCATCGTAGTGGATTGCGGAAATTGGCTTCTGCTTAAGGAATTGGCTCCATTGTGCCTCGCTGAGCTGGGCTGCGGCGCGTTCGGCTCTTTGAAGAGCTTCCTGGCTTTGTTCGAACGAGTTCGCATTTTGTATCGCAATACTCACCTGGTCTGCAAGAACTGAAAGGATGTTGACATCCTCCTCGGTAAAGGCGTTGGTAAGTTTGCTTTGCACATCCAATGCACCAATGATCTCAACCCCGCTTCGAATCGGCAGGGCGATTTCGGAATGGGTTTCGGGGAGGTCTGGATTGTTGAAGTAAACCGCATCCCGCCCGACATCCAAGGCGACGCGCGGAAAACCAGACTGGGTGACATACCCTACAATACCTTTCTCGCCAATGCGAAGACGGTGGTTTCTGGCAAGCATTACTTTTCCGCCT
>JBAIYF010000377.1:0-2400 GCA_037916115.1 Anaerolineales bacterium | reverse complement strand
CAGCGGGGAGATGGTCGAAGCAGTTCTCCGCCATATAGAGCGCTGTGAGTGGGGTCATTTCGGATGGCTTGATGACCACCGTATTGCCAGCCGCGAGCGCGGGCGCAACCTTCCACGCCATGAGCAGCAGCGGGAAGTTCCACGGTACGATGCAGCCCACCACGCCATACGGTTCTTTGATGATGAAGTTGAATTGTGAAGGGGTCGCCGGAGTGAGTACACTTCCACGGTGGTGCCGCCCCAATTCGGCATAATAGCGGAAGGTGTTCATCACCCATTCGATCTCTTCTTCGTTTTCAGAAACGGGTTTGCCCTGTTCCAACGTCAACAAGCGGACAATTTCCTCACGATGCGCGTGGACTTTCTCCGCGACTTCGTGCAGGAGATTTGCCCGTTCGAAGGAACCCATCTTGCGCCACGCCTCAAACGCGGACCTTGCGGCTTGTACCGCCGCTTCGATATCTTCCGGCATTCCGCGCGGGACACTGTCTAAAATCTCTTCGGTGGCGGGGTCCTGAACTTCGATGGTTTCCTTGGCATTGCCGTTCGTAAATTGACCGTTGATGTACATTAATTTCATGGCGGTTGTCCCTTGTTTTTGAAATTAAAACTTATGGTTTGATAGTATTCAGTTGTTGATAGTAGCGATCCAGCCAGGAGTTCGACCAGCCCCATAAGGTTGAATCCAGTACGATTTTTTTCACTTCGTTGCGTGTGATCTTCGCTTCACTTTCAAAGACCTGGGCGTTGCGCCTGCAAACTGCCAGCGTGCGGATGGCGAACATCAATGGGAAGATGCAGCCGAGGCGGATGCCATGCTGCCACCACGGCAGGGATTTTACATATTTCAAGGCTTCCTGCAAATGCCGTTCTGCTTTATCGGTCAGCATATCCAATACCTGCATGGCGCGTTCACGGTGTTCGGCGTCGAAAAGTTGTTCCTGGGTGATGCCCATATCTTGCAGATATTTCGCAGGGACATAGACCCAGCCGCGTTCAAAATCTTCACGCAGTCCGCGGATCACATTGACTGTTTGCAAGCCGAGTCCAAATTCGCGCGCGAGCGGCATGATCTCCTGCTCTTTGCGGCGGATGGTGATGGAATACCAGGCGAAGAGTTGCGTCACCAAATATCCCACCCGCCCGGCAACTTCGAACATGTAATCGTCCATCTCTTTTTCATCCGCCACGTTGGGACCCTTCTGCGTCCAGCGTGCCATGCCCTGCGTGCTATGAATCACATGCCGGACGATGATTTCCTGCACGTCGAGCGGAAGCGAGCGTAGATGTTGCAGGATCTCTTTTGTTTGTTGTGCCACAATGGCATCGGGGTTGGTGGTGTCTGCCTGTGCGATCTGGTCTGTGAGGGTTTCCACTTTTTCTTCTTCACGCAGGATGTTGACCCAGATATTGAGAAGTCTCACCTTGTTTTCCGTGTTCATGTCTTCGTTGTCTTCCAAATAATCTGAAACGCGCAGCAGTAAATAGGCAATGGTTGTAGCTTCACAGAGAATCCCCGGCAGGCGTTCGATGCCGATGGCAAATGTGCGGCTTGCAATTCTCAGAAGTTGTTTGGGGTTCATTTGTAATGTCCTTTAGCAATAAATTTATGTCTATAACACTTATAACCGTCTTTTCGATAGCATGAAAGGGAAATACGAAAAAAAGGGCGATGGATACTTTGCTATCCATCGCCCTTTTTGATTGTTACTTCGGGTCTTGATCCGGCATCTGCGACTCTTCGATCAGATCCCTTGGGGTTGCTGCGCCGCAGCTCGGGCAGATGTAGTTATGCTCCACAGGGATGTAAGACCGGGTACAGAACGGACAGGTGATCGGCATCGGCTCTTTCGGAACCTCTTTGACAACTTCCTTGGTCACTTCGCGGGTTTCAACACGCGTCCCGCCGCCGCCCATAAAAATAGGACCGCTGTTGTAATGTCCGCCGCCAGAGGAGGAACTGCCGGAAGAACCCTTATTGGAAGAGGAACTTGCCATACCGCCTAAAATAGCGCCGCCCAGGGAATTGCCCTTTGAAGAAGACGACGATTTTGAAGAGCGCTTATTGGAAGAGGAGTTTGAGCTGCTCCCGCCGCCTTTCATGTTCCCAAGTACAAGGAAGAGCACAGCCACGATCACCACGGCCGCCAGTGTAACGAACACGATGATGGCGGTCAGGCGCAACGCGCGCGGAATGTTATACAGTTCATAGCCGTAACTAAAAAGGAACACACCGCCTACATAGAATGGCGAAAGGATGCCCATCAGTAAGATCCCAAGGTTTTGGTCGAGGGATTCTTCGAGGAAAGTTTGATACCCAATAAAGACGATCAATGCCAGCACTGCCAGCGCAATTAACCCGCCGGGGATGAGAATGTGCAGGGGCTTGCCGGGTTTGGC
>JBAIYF010000376.1:0-1807 GCA_037916115.1 Anaerolineales bacterium | reverse complement strand
CTCAACTCTCAAAGGGTGTCCAACTCAAGGAATATTTCACGCGTCCCGCCTCCTTCCGCCTCATCCCGGACCCAGTCCTGCCAGCCCGACCCAAGCCTGTCACCCCGCATGGACCAACTCATTGGTTGGAAGTGAAATTGCGCGAGGGCAAAAAACGCCAAATCCGCCACATGACTGCGGCGGTTGGCTTGTTTACCTTGCGTATCTTTCGAATTGCAATCGGAGAAATTCAGCTTGCAAATTTACCGGTTGGAAAATGGCGTGACCTAACTCGAGACGAAGTCAAGCAGTTGCGCTGACGTTCGTCCTTCGACCTTGACTTCAGTTTTCTTACTCAGCCCTGCCTCGGTCACAATGCGCGGAATGATCTCGTCCCAACCGACCGGCATTAAGTGGATGCCATGAACGCCCTGCTTGGTCTTGATCTTCTCGACTAGTTCCAGTGCGATCTGAAAGCCTTCTTCCTGTTCGTTCCCTTTTTCTTTCGCTGTTTCCAGCCGCTTTAGGATTTTTTCCGGTACAGACACACCGGGAATTTTTGCATTCATAAAAGCCGCGGCTTTGTAACTCTTCAGCGGACTGATGCCCACAAGGATATACACCTTGTCGAGCACATCTCTTTTGGCGATCTCGTTCAGCCATTCATCGAGCGCCTCAGCGTCGAAGACGACGTTCGTCTGGAAGAATTGTGCCCCGGCGTTGACCTTTTTCTGTTCACGCAGTGCCTGGAATTTCATATTTGACGCAAAGGGAGATGCCGCTGCACCAAGGAAATACTTTGGCGGGGTCTTGATCTCGCGCCCATCGAGATACTTGCCTTCATCGCGCATACGACGCAGCACCCATAGCATCTGGATTGAGTCAAGGTCAACGATGTCCATGCGCCCCTGCGGACCGGGTCCCAGCACCATGCTGTCGCCTGTCAGGCAGAGGATGTTACGCACACCCAATGCCGAAGCGCCCATCACATTCGATTGCAGTCCCACGCGCGTGTTCTCGCGCCCGGTAATCTGCATCACCGGCTCGGCGCCGAGTTCCATGGCGATCTGACTGCAAGCCACCGAAGACATGCGCGGAATCGCGGATGCGCTGTCGGTGAAGTTGAGAGCAGAGACATACGGCTTGAGAGTTTCGATGGTTTGTTTTAACTTCTCAGTATTGATGGAAAGGGGAGGAGTGACTTCTGCGGCGACGACGAACTCACCGGCTTTGAGTCTGCGTTCCAGCTCGGAGACTGGCTCGGTATATTTTGGCGCATGGTATTCAGAATCACCTTGCCACCAGTCAGGTTGGCGCACCGGTCTAAAGATGGAATCCAAGGTTTGAGAAACTGAATCGGGCTTGCCCGAAGTCAGACCCGCAACGATGTTTTTTGCCCCCACTTTGCCAGCCTGTTCAAAAACGTCGCTCCAGGCATCGTGCCCGGCTTTGTTCCAATCCATGGGTGGCAGCACTTCGAGCAGTAATGCTTCGCGCCCCAGTTTGAACGAACGCTCGTAGATCTTGTACCAGATGCATAGACGGCTTTCGTCTACATAACATCGCTCTGGTGTCGAGCCGCCACACGGACCGTTACGAAGTCCTTTCGGACATTCCATTGGGCAGATCAGGGCGGTCTCTTGCAGCAGGCAGTTGCCGCACATGCGGCAGCCGAACAGCGGACCCTTTACGGCGAGTTCAATGGCTGCCAGCGCGCGTTTTTTGAACGGCTGACGTTTGAACGGCATGAAGGGGGGTTGATACCGGCGAGCTGGTGTAAAACCGGGCATGACTGCCTCCTGCTAAAAATTATACATTATATATAATT
>JBAIYF010000375.1:0-5447 GCA_037916115.1 Anaerolineales bacterium | reverse complement strand
TTGTGCGGCGGACGGTTATCGACGATGGATTGTTTCAACCAGGCGGCATCTGCCACGAAGAAGAAGACTTTGCCATCGTCATCCCGCGCGAAGATTCCCATTTGTCCGTGCGCGTGACCGGGGAGTTCGACGCCGATGATGGAGCCATCGCCAAGCAGGTCGTAGCCGGTTTTGAAGGGCGCGTATTCTTCGGAGAGCAGAACAGGTTTGGTCATATCCACTTCTTGCGAGCGGGAGTCAAAGTCTGAGGGGATAAGTCCGCGCAGGTAGGCGTGTTTCATATCTTCCGACGGGGGCAAGTGGCGGAGTCCGCTAAAGGCGTGGGGAAGGTACACATAACGAGACCAAGCTAGGTCGGGGAGAGAAGCGATGTGGTCCGCGTGGAAGTGTGAGATGAAGACGTGAGTGATGTCGGAAGGTCGAAGGTCAAAGGTCGCAAGTTGATTCACGACCAAATCTTCTTCGCGTAAATGGACGGGTGTCATCCAGCGATAGAGGCGTTTAGGGAAATTTTTTGTCTCGTCAAAGAAGCGGTAGGAGTAGCCGGTGTCGAAAAGCATGGCGCCAAATTTGGGGTGGCGAAAAAGCGCGAACATGGCAGGGAAGTGAATACTGCGCCAGCGCCCGCCTTGAATGGCGAGATGTTCGGGAGAAGTGCAATAGCCTGCGTGAAGGATGTTGATTTTCATATGCGTGTTTCTGTCATTGCGAGCGAGCGTTCTTAAGCGAGCGAAGTAATCTCATGAGTATGTCCAAGATTGCTTCGGGCTATCGCCCTCGCAATGACAGATGGGACTCCTTCCACCATTTCAAGAATCTTTGCACGCCTTCTTCCACGGAAACCTTTGGCTGGTAGCCAAGTTCATTTCTTGCAGCGGAGATATCGAGCGTGGTGCTGTTCGCCATCATACTCACAGACATGCGCGTGAGCGGCGGCTCGGGGCTATAGGGAACGAGGGAAAATAAAAGTTCGAACGTGCCGCCGACATAGTGCGCAGCTTGACGGGATATTTTTCGGCTGGGGTGCGGGAAACCAAGTTCATCGCAAATGCGGTTGATCAACGTCCAGATTTGGATCGGCTCGCCATTGGAAATGTTATATTTTTTACCGAATGTAGTTGCAGGCGATTCGGCGCACAGCAAAAGCGCATCCACCACATTCTGTATATACGTGAGATCTACTTTGTTTTCGCCATCACCAAGAATAGGCAGTCTGCCGGTCTTGAGCCGAGCCAGTAAACGCGGAAAGATGACCGTATCGCCTTCACCAAACAACGCCCGCGGACGAATGGACACAACGGCAAGTCCATTGGCAAAACCTTTATCTACCTCTTCTTCGGCAAGGAGTTTGGTGCGCGCATAATGGCTGATGGGCTCGGGCAGCGGGTCGTTCTCTTTTACGCCGACGCGCGAGTTGTAATCGAAATAAATGCTGGGTGTGGAAACATACACAAGCCGCTTTACATTATTTTCCAAACAGGCTTGCACGACATTTCTTGTGCCAATGACGTTCGCTTGATAGAACTTCTCAAAACTCCCCCACGGAGAAGGCAACGCGGCACAATGAAAAACAATCTCTTGACCTTTGAAGGCTTCAGTCAAGTCGTTCTTCTTCGAAATATCAGCGCGGAAGGGTTTCATGCCCGCATCTTCGAGTTCGTTCAACTTTGCAGGGTTGCGCCCGAGCGCAGTTACATCCCAGCCCATGCTGTGCAGGCGATGCACCAATGCTCCGCCGAGAAAACCTGTGGCACCTGTGATCAACGTTTTCATACAAGCCTCTTCTGCGCCAACCTCGTCAATGTTTCGCGAATGATCTTCGAGTTGTGCCGCACATCGGTCGGGAATCTTTTCATGAACAGAAACACCTTTATCGTTTTTGTCTGTGGGTGATATCTTGCCATTTCGATCAACTCGCGCCTGATTTTATCTTTGTTTGTACGAACATGCTTTTCCAATTCAACCCACAACACAGGCTCACCGTCCACACCCACAAGTGCGGTGCGAAAGACTTGCGGATGTGCGTTGAAAATATTTTCGATCTGCTCGGTGAAAAGTATGCCGTCTTGAGTCTGCACCCGGTGCGACTTGCGCCCGCAATACCACAGCCTGCCCTCTTCATCGAAATAGCCCACGTCACCCATGCGGTGGATGACTTCCACTTCGTCATTGCGAGGGCGCTCTTGTTCTTTGCCCGAAGCAATCTCATGCTCCTGTCCTGAGATTGCTTCGTCGGGAAGAGCACCCTCCTCGCAATGACGGGAAATTTTGGATAGGCGATTCGACGCTGGACGATTCAGATAACCCCGCGTCGTGGCTCCGCTTTGGACTGTTATTTCCCCAATGACATTTGGCTTCACTGTGAGCGAATCCTGCCACTCTTCGATCGGCTCGTCGCTGATGGGGATGATGCGCACGGTCACCCCTTCGATGGGTTTGCCCAGGCAGATGCCTGCCCCGTTCTGCGTCTTTGCTTCCAAAGCAAATACTTCACGGCTTTCCACTTTGGCAATCGGCAGGGACTCTGTCGCGCCGTAGATGCCGAAAAGGGCGGTATGGTCCGCGAGCAGACGACGGAAACGCTTCTGCAAATCTATTGTGGCGGGCGCGCCTGCGGTGATGATGCGTTTGAGAGAAGAAAGAATCTTTGGGTAAGATGCAGAATGGTTGTTTTCTGCGAAAGAGGAAAGAAGGTCGAGGACAATGGGCGAGGCGAACATGTTGGTGACATTGAATTGTTGGATGGCGTTTATCACCTTTGCCGGGTCCGTTTTGCCGGGGACGGGGAAGTTGATATCTGGAATCACCGAGGTGACACCAATCAGGAGATCGATCAATGCGTAGAGAGGGAAGGCTGGCAGGTCGATTTCGTCAGGCGTGATCTGAAACGTATTCTTCAACAGATGCAATTGGGCGGCGAGATTATCGTGGGTATATATTGCGCCTTTGGGCAAGCCGGTGGAACCGGAGGTGTAGATGATGGCGGCAGTGGACGATCGACGATGGGCAATGGATGACGGAACGACCTTTGACCTTTGACCTTTAAATTTTTTTATACTTAGAGTATGTTTTACGGAACTCTTCCCCCACCCAAACAAGATGCGCAAGGCATGCGTGAGCATGTTACCGATGAAAATATCGGGTTTGGATTCTTCGTAAATCTCGCCGATTTTTCTGACGCCGAGGGCAGGTTCTACGAGAATGGGCACAATACCGAATTTGAGCAGGGCAAGCGCAAAGGGGAAGAAGTCTGCTGAGGGGGGAGATAACAGGGCGGCTGTCATGCCTGGGGTGAGGGAACCGGCTGAAAGTCCGGCAAGGAAGCGGTTGGTTTGGTTCAGAATATCCGCATAACTGAGCGTCACCCATTTGCGTCCGTCAAAATAGATAAAAGCCGCTTTTTGGGGGTGTGCCAGCGCATTTTGCTCGAAAATACTATAAAGATCCATCGTGGAATTGTATCCAGTTATTTTCTGTAACGGCGGGTGATTGTTTCTGCGTTGCTTAAATACTATAATGGAATTGAAGGACGTTTTGTTTTGTTCATTTCAAAGGAGTTCGATATGAACACCGAGCCGATGGAAGATCCCAACGCCATGCTGGAGAAAGCCCTCATTGAAGAATATCTGAAAACGAAAGGCTATTCGCATGAGGACTTGAAAAAGCTCCCTGTTGAATTAGTGGAAAAGTTGATGAAGGAGGCTTCACAATATGCCTCACTGAAGATGGAGGAAGTAAAGGCCAGGGCGCATTTGGTAAAGGAATTACACGAGGACGCTTCTTCACTCGAGAAGTAGACTCTTTAGGTGCTTGTTTTAAAGCAAAAAGGAGAGAATTTTGGGTTCTCTCCTTTTTGCTTTTTATTTGGTTAACGATTGATATTCAGGATGACGGCGAAGATACGATAGAACATAGGAACAAACCGGAACTACACGCAACGATCTTTCCTTTGCATACTCCAGCGCCGCTCTGGTGAGCAAAGATGCCACACCCTGCTCGCGGAATTCAGACGGTACGCCAACGTGCATCATGATGATCGAGCTGCCGTTTGTTGAGTAATCGAGGATGGCGAGGGAAGCGCCCAGCTGGATTTCAAAACGGCTTTCCGCTTCATTATGGACGACTTCCAGTGTGTTGATATCAATCATCGTTTCAGCTCTTTTGCTTCTTCCTTGCGTTGACCGCAATGTATTCCATGATGATCTTAAGCCCGGCAAAAACGGTTGATTCAGATGGGTCGAGCGGCGGAGCGATCTCCACCACATCCAAACCAATGAGTGGCAGGTCTTGCGTGGATTTAATGAGGGTCAGCACATCACGCGAGGTGAGTCCACCGAATTCAGGGATGCCTGTGCCCGGTGCAGTGGATGGGTCGAGGCAGTCAATATCAAGTGAGATGTGAACGGCGTCACAGTCATTGAGAATATTGTAGACGCTATCGGCGACATTGCGCATGCCGCGTTCGGCAACATCGGCAGCGGTGTAAACATGAATGCCGCTGTTCTCGATCAGGTCGATCTCCTGGTCTTCCCATGAGCGTAGACCGACCATGCAAACATCATGCGGCTCAATGCCGAATTCAAGCGCACGGCGCATAGTGTTGGCATGCGAAAGGCGAGAACCGTCGAAGAAGTCGCACAGGTCGGGGTGAGCATCGACCCAGAGCACACCAAGGCGCTGTCCTTTGTAACGCTCGCGCTGTCCCTGAAAAATGGGAATGGTCACAGAATGGTCACCGCCAAGGATGATCGGCATATTGGGCAGGGAAGCCACACGTTGACGGACCTTTACAAAATCGCTCTCGGGGTCTGCAATGGGAATATCGCCCAGGTCGCAAACGGTCATACCCTTGAGGCGGGTGCGGTCTTCACTAAAGGGAGTTAAATGCCTGGACCAATGGCGCAGACGTTCGGGAGCAAGAGCCGCGCCCTTTCTCGCACTGGCAAGCCCGTCGAAGGGGATCCCAAAAATACTAAAATCTGTTTGTTCGGGGGTGAGATCGGGGCGGTGCAGGTCGCCCCAGTAGCCGTGATTGCCTTCCTCAGTCATGGTTGCTCTCCTTTTCTGTTCAATTGTACCGTTTAAAACTAGTGAGGTTGACCCCCATTTCGTTTGCCCGTAAAATGCGTCCATGCCGAAAAAAGTGCCCAGAATGGGTATCGCAGGTTTTTACCTTCCTGACCACGACCCTCCAGCGTGAGCGGCTGTTTTACTGTTGATATCCGATCTCTATAACAACTACAACTAAATGGAGGAACCATGAAAACCGAGTTTGTTTCCAAACGCGCCAAGATCTACGCCGACGTTCCCGATGAAAAGTGGAACGACTGGCGCTGGCAGCTTTCCAACCGCCTCAACTCTGTTGAGGATATTGAAAAAGTCATCCCGCTCACCGATAGTGAACGCAAAGCGCTTCAGACCCAGGGTCTGTTCCGCGTGGATGTGAC
>JBAIYF010000374.1:0-2885 GCA_037916115.1 Anaerolineales bacterium | reverse complement strand
TTCCACGACACCGGCGAGTTCACTGCCAAAGATGGGTTGCCTGGGTTTTGTGATACCCAATGCAATGCGAGCGGGTATCCACAACGGGGCAGGGACGGTAAAGCTTCGCATTCGAAAATCTGCGATCGTGACGGTGGTCGCATGCACCTTAATCAAGATCTCATTGTCTTTGGGGGTTGGCTTTGCGACTTCTTGAAGTTGAAGGACTTCGGGTCCACCATATTGGCTGGCTACGATTGCTTTCATTTTAGAATCCTTTTTGAAAAATATAATTGGCTGATCATGGTCTTCAAATCTACACGGTGCGGATGTTCCATTCAGCCACAGCAAGATTGATGACCCAGGCGGCGCCCATCAGCAGTGCATGTTCAAACTCATTTGGTTTGCCGAGGAAGATGGCGCCAAACATTCCGGTCAGAACCTGTGTCCCTGCTCCCATCCCGATGGCGTAGGCACGCGTCATCCACGCGCGGTGTTGGTCGATTTGCCGCCGTCGGATCGAGATAAATCCAAGGCTGATGGACAGGAGCATGCCAAATCCAAAAAAGAGGCGCAGGCTGTAAAGTAAGTCGCTCGCGTTTTCCGGGTGGGGGTAAAAGAGAGTCATCCAGAGTCCGGAAAATCCAACAAACAAACCGCATGGAACCAGAAGCCGCCCAACCCAGCGGTGCCATTTGACTCCGCGCTGCCAAAAGCGGCTGACGAATTGGAATGCGCCGAGCAGGGCGTAGATCGCGGAACTGACAATGTGAATGACGACTGGCGATGGCGAGGCAAAGAAGCGTGCGTTTGCAGGGGTGACTTCTGCGCTGCTCATCAGTTGGATGATGCGGATTGCTCCGAATGTGAGTGGAATAACACTGAGCAAGATCAACCCGGCGGGCACCCACCACGGCGTTTGAGTTTTTCTTACAGGCATTTTGATCTGCCCCTGATCATGGATAGTCGCTTTCATCATTGCCTCTTTAAAATAATCTCAGGCTGCCTGACGTTCAAAAATGAGCGCAGCTCCCAGTGATGCCATAGCCAACCCCATCGGCAACATGATTTTGGATTGGTGTTCCGCAGGGATCACTCCGGCAAGGGGAATCAGCAAAGCGGCGAGTGTGAGTAAGCCTCCCATCCAACGGGGCAGGACACGAGCCCGGAATGTAGCAATGCCGAACAACAACGGACCAAGGATAAACATGGGACCTGATACATTCCACAGCATTGGCAGAATACCAAGGTCGAGCGTGACTGGTTTGCTGGTTAACATCGCGAGCAGGCTTTCAACAAATGCAGGCGACTCGGTTGCCAGATGCGGCAGGATAAATGCTTCAACGAAAGAAAAACCTGCGACAAGAAAAAACCATACGCTGAACAGGAGGAAGCCAAGCAAACCCAACCAGCCAGCCTGTTCCACTTGACGCGCATAAAGCCCTGCCATGCCGAACAACCCGAAAAAGCCCAGCGCGGTTGCAGCAATATGGACGTTCACCCAGGTAGCGGTGGTGACAGATGCGGGCACGTTCTCTTGATGGAACATCCCAATGATGAAGAAGCAAACCCCTGCCAACACGGCAGATACGCCCGCCAGCCGCATGAGAGTGGATGCGGTCATTTTTATATTCGAAGTATTTCCTTTAGCATTCATTTTTGTCTCCTTTAGGTTGATGCAGACAATATACAGATCGAAGTGGGGAGATGTCATCCCCACATGTGGGGATTTCGGTGGGGAGAATCAAAAAACCCGCCAGAACATGTGGCGGGGTTGGAAATTTCGTGTTTCAGGCTAAATCAAACCTAATTCAGTTGCGCGGTTGACAGCCGCCCGACGGCTATTGACATTGAGCTTGTTGTAAATGCTCTTGGTATGGGTGCGAACCGTGCTCAAAGCGATGACAAGTTCCTGCGCGATCTCAGGACCCGACAACTCGGTCTTGAACATGCGCAGGATATCCAACTCACGCTGACTGAGCGGCTCGATCATGGACGGGGAAACTGGTGCGGCGGAAGGAAGCGTTTCTACATTCATGCCTTTTCGCTCCGCCCCAAACGCAGATAACAACCTGTCTGTATAGTCTGGCATGATTCCCTGTTTGGCTGCTTTGTGGAGCAGCGTTTCCATAGCGGTGCCTTCATCCACGAACATGCGCACATAGCCTTCTGGCTCCGCCAGTTTCAAAGCGCGTTCCAATGACGACAATGCTGCAGGAATGTCATTTTGTAGTTGGCAGGCAATTGAATGCAGAGTCAGAAGCTCGATCACGCTGCCCATCCTCCCGCCTTTTTCTGCTGCTTTCAACAGACGTTCCAATAAACTGATTGCGTCATGAAGCAAGTTGTCTTTGGATTCTTTTTGATATTGAGACAAAAGAATTCGAACAAACGTGATCAGCTCGAACTCCCGCAAATAACTGGGCTCTTCTTCAATGGACAATTTCCGTTCACGCACCCAAGCAAGAGCCTTTTCCAACTCACCCTGTTTGATCCAAACTCGCGCTTTCAACGCCTGGATGGGTTGAACATTCGGAGAGAAATCACCTACATACAAAGGTTCTGCTTCATTGAGGAGGTCGAGAGCATCATCCATATCACCTTGGGCTTCACGGATGCGCGCCATCGCAACGCGCCAGCGATATGGGTTTTTCGTTAATCCGTTGAGTTCACCCAGCTCTTTGCTTTTTATGAGGTGTTGCTCGGCGGTATTCAGATCATTCTGTTCACGGTAAAGCTCGCTCATACCTACATACATATCTGCTGCACCGCGAAGAATTGGCGCACCCGGCGTAATCGCAAGCTGTAACCCCCGTTCATAGATGCTCATTGACTCACGCAAACGACCTTGCGTACTCCGAATATCCGCCAGAGTAACAGAACCGCCGATCACATCGGAGATGAAT
>JBAIYF010000373.1:0-1792 GCA_037916115.1 Anaerolineales bacterium | reverse complement strand
ATGTTGGTGTTGAACGGCGGGGATTGTCTCCCGAACTCGAACAAACCGCAGACCTGATCGTCGCTTCATTTGAGTGGCTGAAATGAGAATGAATACACAACCCATTCAAATAAATAAAACACCCCTAAAAGTAGGGGTGTTTTCATTTTTATTTTTTCTCTATTTAGTGGGTATGGTCCAAGCCGGGCGGAATTTATACCCGTATACGATCAAACCGCGCTCATCGCCGTCATTGCGCATCTTGCGGGTGACCATTTCCACGGGCATGCCGATCTGCACCTCGCTGTTGTCCACGTCGGTGAGTTGCGCCGTCACCATGGGACCCTCTTCGAGTTTGACCAATGCCACGGTATAAGGAGCCTGCGCTTCGTATCCAGCCGGGGCTTCGTAAATGGTGGTGTAGGAATACACTTCACCTTTGCCGCTAAACGTAAATAAGTCTTTGGCTTCGTCGCCGCAGTTCGGGCAGACATCGCGCGGGGGGAAGATCTTGTGATCGCAGTGAGGGCAAACCTCACCAACGAGACCATATCGCTGTTTTTTGAGACGCCAGTGTCTAGGGATTTCCATGTGTGCATTTCCTTTCTTCGACCCTAATTCTACGCAGCTAAACTCTCAAAGACTCTCAGAGTTCCACCTTTGCGCGTAGTCAGATATACAATAAGGTAATTTGTAAACCAATTAATAGTGAATGTAACAAGCTATGCCAGCCCCAATTTACCGATCCCAATGTCCGATTCCCATAATGCTATAATCCCTCCTCGCATGAAGATCCTACTCATCAACCAGGTTTTTGTCTCGCCCAATGAGCCGGGGCATACTCGTCATTTTGAAATGGGGCAGTACCTCAAAGAGCGCGGACACGAACTCGTCATCGTCGCCAGTGACCTCAACTATCAGACCGGTCAACGCACCGTCGAGCGGCGCGGACTCTACGCCGAGCAAACCTTCGACGGTGTGCGTGTGCTGCGCTCCTACATTTACCCCGCCATTCATCGCAGTTATTTCTGGCGCATCATTGCCTTCTTTAGTTTCATGTTCTCTTCGATTCTGACTGCAATGCGCCTCAAAGACGTGGACCTGGTGCTGGGGACCACGCCCCCGATCTTTCAAGCCCTTTCGGCTTGGGTAGTGGCAGCCTTGCGCCGTAAACCCTTCCTGCTCGAAGTGCGCGACCTGTGGCCCGAGTTCGGCATCAGCATGGGCGTGCTAAAAAATCCGGTCATCATCGCACTCTCGCGCTGGCTGGAAAACTTTCTCTACAAACGCGCCACGCACATCCTTGTCAACTCGCCTGCCTATCGTGAGTACATGCTTGCCAAAGGCGTACCCGCCGACAAAGTTACCTACATACCCTACGGCACCGACGTGGACATGTTCAATCCCTCCATCGATGGCTCATCCATTCGCAAAGAGCTCAAGCTCGAAGATAAATTCGTGGTTTTGTATGCAGGGGCGCTCGGGCAGGCGAATGATATTGATACGCTGTTGCGTGCTGCGGAAAGATTGAAGAAAGAAGAAAGAATTAAGATTGTATTATTCGGTGATGGTAAAGAGAAAATGCGCCTCGAAGCCGAAGCCAAAAACAAAAATCTCACCAACGTTATCTTTGCGGGCACGCGCCCCAAAAAAGATATGCCGCTCATCGTCGCAGCTGCCGACGCCTGCCTCGCCATCTTGCAGGACATTCCCGCCTTCCGCACCACGTACCCGAACAAAGTCTTTGACTACATGGCGGCGGGACGCGCCAGCGTCATCGTCATTGATGGTATCACGCGCGAATTGATCGAGT
>JBAIYF010000372.1:0-6322 GCA_037916115.1 Anaerolineales bacterium | reverse complement strand
AAGTTTTCTTTGGTGTCTTTTGTATTTAATCGTTTTACCTATGGTAAAATCGCTTCCGCCTCGGGCAAAAAGAGGCTCCCATGGAGGGATGGCCGAGCGGCTGAAGGCGCATGTCTTGAAAACATGTTTGGCGAAAGTCAACGTGGGTTCGAATCCCACTCCCTCCGCCTTACGATCTGCAATTGACGATGGTTCGACAAGCTCACCACAAGTTTTTGATTTAAGATTACAATAGCCATCGTCAGACGAGCAGCTGTAAATTGTTTGGGGAGGTGCCAGAGTGGCTGAATGGGCTCGCCTGCTAAGTGAGTGCCGGGCTAAAATCCGGTCGCGGGTTCGAATCCCGCCCTCTCCGCTACAAAACACACTCGGTTTCGGGTGTGTTTTTGTTTACCGGTCGCGCGTCCCCATTGAGGGGATGGTTCGAATCCCGCCTCTCCATCAGAAACCTTCCCAATATATTTGCGTAAATTGACTGACATTCCGAACCCTCATACCTTCCAAAAATAATAACAAAAGGTAATGAAAATCAAACAGTTTTGGGATTATTATTGAAAAACGCGCCAATCATGTCAACCAACACACCCATCACACACGAAACATCCCTGACAAACCGCCCCACCCTGCGATGGGTGCTTCTTGGCGTTTGGGGGTTGGTCGTTGTGTACACGGTCATGGTATTGGGGGCTGTCCTCTCGCCGCAATTCTCTGCCATGCAAAGTTCGAACATCACCCAAATGCTGCTGGGCATCCCCACCATGCTGCAAATGATCGCCGACTACGGCGTAGACTTGCTGCTGATGTTCGGCTTTTCAGTCATCTCTGTCGTACTGATCATCAACCGTTCCGATGACTGGTTTGCCATTTTCACTTCCCTCTTTTTGTTCGTATTTGGCGCACGCATCACCAATCTGGTCAATGTGATTGCATCAACACCCGGTTACGAGATGCAAGGCGGGGTTATCCTCGCCATGGGCGATATCAGTGTGGTGCTATTCTCCATGTTGTTTCCCACCGGCAAATTCGCACCACGCTGGATGAAGTTCCTCGTCCCGATCCTTGTCCTCACCATGCTGGGGCTGTACGTCTCCCCCGCCTCCCCAATCTATTGGATGAAAATGACGGAACGTGGAGTGTATTTTGCGATTGCAATTACATGGTATCTGATCGGCATTGGGAGCAGTATAGTACGCTACAAATGGTACGCCACGCTGGCACAAAAACAGCAAATACGCTGGATCTTCATCGGCACAATGGGACCGTTCTTCTGGTTCATCATTTTCCAGGTTCTGGTTGAGCTGGTGCCTGCACTAAGCCAGCCGGGGGTAGTCCAAACCAGCGTTGAGGCGATCTCCCGTTTGGCGGGCATCTTCATGTTTCTGATGCTGCCCATGTTCATAACCATCTCCATTGTCCGTACCCGCATGTTCGACATTGACCTGCTCATCAACCGTTCACTGGTGTACGGCATCCTCACCATTGGGCTTGGCTTGACCTTTGTGCTGGTCTTCATCATCGCCTCGGCGATCTTCCGAAGCATGCAATCCAGCGACCAGTTCTTCTTTATTGCCGTCATCTTCTCCGTTCTGGCTGGTGCAACCTTCCAGCCATTACGAAAAAGACTTCAGCGCTTCGTGGATAAGTTCTTCTACCAGATTCAGATCGACTACCAGAAAACACCCGTCGAACTCCGCGCAGATGCGGATACTCACTCAACCGGCATTACCATTTCATCGTATCAAAACCTCAAGTTGATCGGTCATGGCGGCATGGCAGAGGTCTATCGCGCCACCGACTCCACCGGACGCGGCAATGTCGCCGTCAAGATCCTGCGAGCCGCCCTTGCCGGGGATGAGCAGTTCCAAAAACGCTTCATGCGTGAAGCCGAGATCGTCTCGCGGCTCGAACATTCCAATATTGTCAAAGTGATGGATTTTGGAATGGAAAAGAACTCATACTACATCGTGATGGAACTGCTATCGGGTCCCGACCTCAGCACACTTCTCAAGCAGGAGAAACGCATTCCGCTTTCCAATACAATTGGTTTGCTGCGCGGAATCGCCGACGCACTCGACTACGCCCACCAAAAAGGACTCGTCCACCGCGATATCAAACCTTCGAACATCATGCTCGATTCATCCACCATCCCATCACGCTCGGTGCTCACCGATTTCGGCATCGCCAAAATGGTCGACGCGCACACGCGCATCACCAATACAGCCGGGATGCTTGGAACCTTCGATTACATGGCGCCCGAGCAGATACAAGCTTCCGCCTCGGTGGATGGACGCGCCGACATCTACGCCCTTGGGGTGATGACTTACCAAATGCTGACCGGGCGTCTGCCATTTGAACGGCCAGACACCGGCGCGATCCTGCTCGCGCATCTCAACGCACCGCCGCCGGATATCCGCGAAACTGTGCCAGACCTGCCCCGCAGTACAGCACATGCCATTCAAAAAGCGCTTGCCAAGGAACTGAATGACCGCTTCAGCACAGCAAAAGACTTTATTGCAGCCCTGAATGGTGCCTGAAACACCAAAAACACGCCTATTCGGGCGTGTTCTGTCTTAAGGTGATTGAATCGCCTTTCAAATCGTCCTATACTTAAAGCAACGGGGGAATACAAAGCTCAAGTATCGAAGGAAAGGATGAGTTCATGACCAGACAAACCGGGCTTTGGATCGATCATAAACGGGCAGTGATCCTCACCCTGAGTGATGATTGCGAGACTCTGCAAGTGGTTGAATCGGGCATGGAGCGACACCCCAGTTTCCGCGGAGCGCCGCGCCCCCGCAAACCCTACAGCGCCCAATATCAGCAAGGGGATGACCAATTGGACAGGCAGTTTGAAGGTCACCTCAGCAAATACTACACAAAGGTGCTTGCCTACATCCAAGGCGTGGACACGCTGTACATTTTTGGTCCGGGTGAGGCGAAGAACGAACTGAAGCGCCACATTGAACACGCCGGAAACCACATCCACATTGAAAGCATCGAGAGCGCCGATAAAATGACCGAACGCCAGATCGCCGCCAGAGTGAGGCATCACTTCAGCCCGACAACCTAAAAAAAACTCATCACCTCCAAAAAACTGGGGCTCTATTTACATTGCTCCGACATGAGAGCAATTGACAGTAAGAAACCCTCGCAAGAACAAGTCCACTCATAAATTCAAAAATGGAGAATATTTATGTCCAAAGATACATTGCGTCAAACCGCCAATGCACTTTCCGTAGCCATTGCACTAACCGTCAACATCGTTGCCAGCACACTCCCACTCAACGGACAGAACACCGGTGAAATATCAGACCGCTTTGAAGTCTTTTTCGTCCCGGCAGGGTATGTCTTTGCGATTTGGGGCATCATCTACATTGGGTGGATCGCATTCGCCATTTATCAGTTCCAGCCTGCACAAAAGGAAAGTCCGCGCCTGCGAAACCTGGGCTATCTCTTTGCCATAAGCGGCTTATTTAATGCCGCATGGCTATTTTGCTGGCATTACAACTGGTTCGGTTTGAGCGTCTTGGTCATGCTGACCTTGCTCGGTCTGTTGATCGCCAGTTATATCAAGCTCAATGTTGGGTTGACGCCGGTCAGCGCTGCCGAAAAATGGTGTGTGGATGTGCCCTTCAGCGTTTACCTAGGCTGGATCAGTGTTGCCACCGTTGCAAATGTGACCGATTGGTTGTATCTCGTTCAGTGGAATGGCTTCGGCATTACGCCGCAGACTTGGGCTGTGATCATGATCGCCATTGCCAGTGTGCTTGGTGTACTCATGACGGTCACACGCAGGGACAGTGGATACGTCTTCGTGCTGGCTTGGTCCTTCGCTGGAATCGCGCTCAAACAAGCGTCCGAACCTTCGGTGGCAAATGCCGCCTGGGGTGCAGCGGTATTTGCGCTCGGACTGGCTTTATATTCGATCGTGGCACGGCGCCGAAATGTGAATTGATTACTCAAAAGGCTTTTACTCTGTTAAACTAACGCCTATATGAATATAACCATTCTGACATCCGGCTCCCAGGGCGATACACAACCTTATATTGCCCTGGGGCTGGCGTTGAAAAAGTCCGGGCATAATGTACGTCTGGCTGCCTTTGAGAATTATGAAGGGTTTGTCCGCCGTTTTGGGTTGGATTATTTCAAAGTTCGCGGCGATGTAACAAAAGTGGCAGGCGGCAGGTCTGGTAAAAATGCCGCCAAGGTGGATAACCCGCTAAAACTTCTGTTGAGTTTCAATGAACTCAAAGATCATCTTTTTGATGTACAGGAAGATTTTTTCCGCGCCTGTGATGGAGCTGACATTGTTGTCTATCACCCCGGCGCCGCGATCGGGTATTTTGCGGCAGAACGGTTCAATATTCCCAGCGTGTTGGCGGTGCCATTCCCAATGGCATCTACAAGTGAATATCCCTCGTTGATATTTTATGACATGCCGCGCTTTGGCGGTATATACAATCGATTGACCCATAAACTTATTGAACAGATATTTTGGTTTGCCTCCACATCCCCTCTGAAGGCATTTTGGAAAAAAGAGTTTGGAGCGCTTCCCAAAGGGTTTTCAAATCCCTTCTCCAAACAGGTCACCAAACGAAACCCGACCATTATGTCGTGCAGCGATTTTGTTTTCCATATCCCCAAAGATCGGCTGCCCAATGTTCACACCACAGGGTATTGGTTCTTGGATGAAGTTGGCGATTGGTCGCCTTCTAAAGAATTGCAGGATTTTCTGGAAAGCGGGGAGAAGCCGGTCTACATCGGTTTTGGAAGTATGAGCAGTTTTGGGTCAGCCGAGCAAACCACAAACCTTGTTGTCGAGGCGCTGCAAAGATCAGGCCAACGCGGGGTATTGGCATCTGGCTGGAATGGAATGTCAAGAGCCGTAAAAATTCCAGATACGGTCTTTATATTGGATCATGCGCCGCACACATGGCTTTTTCCACGCATGGCGGCGGTAGTGCATCATGGCGGGGCGGGGACAACTGCTGAAGGGTTGCGCGCTGGGGTACCGAGTATCATTATCCCTCATGCAAACGATCAGTTCGCTTGGGGGCGCAGAGTGTATGAATTGGGTGTGGGACCAAAGCCAATCCGCCGCAAGAACCTTACGGCAGAAAACCTGGCTGAGGCAATTCGTTTGGCTTTGACCGATGATATAAAACAAAAGGCATCCATGTTGGGAAGCAAACTACAGGCAGAAAAAGGCGCAGACGCTGCGGCAAAAATAATTCTTGATTCTGCAGGATGAAAAACAGGTCACGCTAGTATCAAGCGTGACCTGTTCTGATTTAACTCCACTTCCAGGTGGTGCCGTCTTTGCTGTCTTCGATGGTGACGCCCATCGCTTTGAGCTGGTCGCGGATCTCGTCGGAGCGTTTCCAGTTTTTGTCTTTGCGGGCTTGGGTACGTTCGGCGATGAGGGCTTCCACTTGGGCTTCATCTTCACTGGAGCCTTTTTTCTCTTCGAGTTTCAAGCCGAGCACACTGGTCAGCTTTTTGAAAGTGTCCTGTGCTGGTTTAAGTTGGTCGGCAGTCGCGCCGTTATCGCGGGCAGTGTTGATGGATTTTGAAAGTTCAAATAATGTGGCAACGGCTCCGGCAGTGTTGAAGTCATTGTCCATGGCTTCGGTGAAGTTGGTCTGCGCGGATTCACGGGCAATGTCGAGTGCGGAAGCAACATCAGCTGAGAGACCGCTTGCGGAGGGTGAAGCAGGTTTGAGCGCGGATTTGAGGCGCTCGACATTCCGTTCGGCAGCGTCCAGCGTCTCGTCGTTGAACATCAGCGGGGCACGATACGTCCCATTCAAGACCAGCATGCGCATCACATCGGAGGAACGCTTGGAGAGAAATTCTTTGATGCTGATAATGTTGCCGAGGCTCTTGGACATTTTCTCGCCGCCGAGTTGCAGCATACCGTTGTGGATCCAATAGCGCGAGAATTCTTTGCCGGTGTAGCTTTCGCTTTGGGCGATCTCGTTTTCGTGGTGGGGGAAGATCAGGTCGTTGCCGCCGCCGTGGATGTCGATCTGTTCGCCGAGTTCGGCGAGGTTCATGGCTGAGCATTCGATATGCCAGCCGGGACGACCTTTGCCCCAGGGGCTTTCCCAGAAAATTTCGCCGGGCTTGGCGGCTTTCCAGAGCGCGAAATCCATGGGATGTTCTTTTTGTTCACCGACTTCGATACGCGCACCGGCTTGCATGTCTTCGAGCTTGCGACCGGAGAGGCGACCGTAATCATCGTCGCTGGTCACGCGGAAGTAGACATCGCCATTCTCTGCGGCGTAGGCGTGACCTTTTTGGATCAGCCCTTCGATGAATT
>JBAIYF010000371.1:0-3067 GCA_037916115.1 Anaerolineales bacterium | reverse complement strand
CTCAGCATGAAATTGGCAACAACCCAATGACCAAAACCCGCATACACCTTGCGCTGCAACATGAAGGTTAATAGCATCAACCCCATAAAAACGGGAATGGAGGCGGAGACAACAACCAGTGTGAGCGAGTCGGGGGTCATTTTGTTCGTTTGGCTTGCTGTAAGAACCGAAAGCCGCAGAATTTTATCATTTGGCTTGAAAAACAAAACAGCGCGGACTTTAAGTCCGCGCGGTTTTGTTTGCTTGCTGATTAATACAGCAATTCCTTCGGAATGTTGCCGCCGTTGGCAGCGATCTGACGAAGGACTTCCTTGTGAAGCCAGGTGTTCATGCGTGCCGAGTCGCTCATCTGGTCGGCAGGGCAGCCGAGTTCTTTGGCGAGTTCTTCGCGGGCTTCGCGGCTCGAGTCGAGTTCGAGCAGCTTCAGCAGGTCCACGATGGAAACCTTCCAGTTGAGTTCCTTGCCCTTGGCTTTCGCTTCGAGCTGGGCAACCACATCCACCACTTCGATGGCTTTCGGCGCGTTAATCACTTCTTCTGCAACCGCTTCCTCTTTGGAGGCTGCTTTCTGCATACCGCCGCCAAGCGAGGCGCCAGATTTCGGTGAAGCTTTGGGGGCTTCTGCTTTGGGGGTGGAGGCAGGCGCAGCGGCTGCAGGTGCGGCAGGCTTGGCTTCCTCCTCCTTCTTTTTGAGACCGAGCTTTTCGAGAATATTACTGAAGAGACCCATGGCGAAAATCCTTTTCTAAATTTTGAATTGAATCCAGTTTGGCGCTGTCTTCTGAAAAAATTATAACTTGTAAACCGGCGTATAAAGTTAAAAAATACCCATTTGGTTCATGGGTATAATCTGCCGGATGGATAACCAAAAAAAACCTTTCTGGACGCGTGACTCATCCATTTTATTGGGCGGGTTCTTCGTCACGATTTTTCTTATCGTTTACATCTGGTGGCCGCTTGCCGAGGAGTACCTTTCTTATGTCGATTGGAAGGGCGAGTGGTGGCGCTACATCGACTGGCTGCTGATCGGCATCTTTCTCTTCATGTCCGTTACCATTGTGGCGCGGGCAAATATTAAGACCGACCTGCTCATCGTCTTTGTTGGCATCTGCGGCGGGCTTGCCATCGAGTCTTGGGGCACGCAAACCAACCTTTGGCACTACTACACCGCCGAACGCCCGCCATTGTGGATCATCCCTGCCTGGCCAATTGCCAGCCTGTCCATTGACCGCATTACAAGATTTCTGGATCACGGAATACAAATTCTAGAGGATCGGACTCAAGCGCCGTTTCACCGCTCGATCTTTGTTGCACTCTACTGGCTGATCTTCGCCTCTTTCCTGACCCTAATGCTGGTCTTTGTTTCCCCAACCTTTGACAAATCCTATACCTTGCTCTCACTGGCGTTGTGCATCCTGCTCATCGTCACACCAACAGACCACCGCTTTGCCGTCCTGACCTTTGTTGCAGGCGCAGGTTTGGGATATTTCCTTGAGTTATGGGGCACCACTCGTCAGTGTTGGATATATTACACAAATGAAACGCCGCCATTGTTCGCCGTCCTTGCGCATGGCATGGCAGCCGTCGCATTTTGGAGGGCGGGGTTGTTAGTGTCCAAGTGGCTGCGCGTCACCATTCGAGCGTTTTAGTGTTTGAATGTTTAAATAGAAACCAACATACAAATGGGGGATGATAAGTTGAAATAAGTCAATAAGCTTTTCGGGTACTTCCATGTTTACTGGTGTTTTATAGGAGAGACGTATGAAACAAGCAGTCCCAAGTCGTTTAATTCTAATGTTGGTCATTTTAGTGGTTGTGTTGGCATGTAGAACATCTGATTCTGCTCCTGATGAACCGAGTTCTGAAGCCCCAACTCCAACCACATCTGTCCTTGATACCCCGGCAAGCCCCCTGCTCACTGCTGAACCGTCCATACAGCATCAAATGACTCCCGGAGATCTGCCTCAGGAGCGAAGCGGGCAGGCTGGCGATCAAGACTCGTCCCTAACGGCGGAACAGAAAAAATCCAACGGAGGAGACCGGTTTGCGTTCGAACAGTTTGAACGTCCATTTAATGCCAATACAATGGATGTGTATTTCCCCAACATCGACATCATTGATACATTTGTTTATCAGGATGATACATGGATCTATGGCACGGTCAAAGTTGTGGACCGTGCTGCTGTAACGACTGTACCCTTTCGCTTTGCAATGCAATTGGATATTCAGGTGGATGGCAGGGGAGATTGGCTGGTCATCGCTTCAAATCCACTCTCGACAGAATGGACAACAGATGGCGTCCAGGTGTTTTTTGATGCCAATCGTGATGTAGGCGGCTCTACGCCGTTAATAACTGATAAAAATGTGCAAAGCGATGGTTTTGAGTCGATGGTGTTCGATCAAGGGAAAGGCGATGACGCTGACGCCGCATGGGTGCGCGTTTCACCCAGTGACCCAAACACTGTTGAGTTGGCAGTAAAACGATCCCTGCTTGGAAGCCCCCCGTTATATTTGATCAACATGTGGGCAGGTAATAATGGACTTGATCAATCAATGTTTGATTACAACGACCATTACACCCATGAACAGGCTGGCGCTGCGGATCCCGGATTCCCGATCTTCTACCCGATCAAAGCGGTTTATGAACTGGATAACTCATGCCGTATCGCTGTTGGTTTTCAGCCAAGAGGGACTGAACCGGGTCTGTGTCAATCCGCTATTCCTGATGCGCCTGATGAGCCGGAGGTTGCGCCATCCAGTCCGGGTGCAAGTTGTATAGATTATGGGGGGAGTTGTGGTTCGGGTTCTTCATGTTGCAATGGTGTGCCTTGTACCGGTGGGATATGTCGATATCCTTAACTCACTTGCAGTGAGATGAAGGCTCTGTTCATCAAAAATACACACGATATTTGTCGTGTGTATTTTTTGGTTTGATTGTGTGGTAGATATTACATTAAGCACTTGACTCCCGGGGAAAATGTCGTAAAATGTGACTAATCGGTCATATGACCAGATAGTCACATTTTGAAGGTGGCTGGGTTGTATCCTCTCCAAAGGAAATCATGCC
>JBAIYF010000370.1:0-4424 GCA_037916115.1 Anaerolineales bacterium | reverse complement strand
ATGGTACGAGCGATGTTGGTCCCGTCTTTGCGGTGCGTGAAATGGGCGGCAAACCACATGAAGTTCCCGAGAACTATCGGCGTTGTTCACCGATCACATACGCCCATCAATGCACCACACCCACGCTGCTCATCGTCTGCGAAGAAGACCGCCGCTGCCCGGCAGAACAAGCCGAGCAGTTCTACACCATCCTCAAAGCCAATGGTTGCACCGTCGAAATGATCCGCATGCCAAATAGCTTCCACGACGACTCAACCTATGGTCCCTTTGCCAGCCGCCGCTTCCACAACGAGGCGCTGATCGAGTGGATGGATCGATTCGTCAAATAACGAAGATGTGACATGGCTACCATTCTTGAAACTCCCCGGCTTATATTGCGGCATCAAGTTCTTGCAGACTTGGACGACCTTTGGACGTTATATCAAAACCCAAACATCACCAAATACATTCCTGATGCGCCGCGCACACGCGAAGAAGCGCAGGAGGAATTGGAATGGCACATGCATGGGCATCCGCGCCATCCAGAATTGGGATTGTGGGCGACCATCCACAAAGAGACGGGGAAATTTATAGGGCGCTGTGGACTGCTGCCCTGGGACGTGGACGGCGTTCATGAAGTGGAAGTGGCTTACACCATCGCGGAAGAATATTGGGGGCAGGGTTTGGCAAGTGAAGCCGCGCAGGGAATTTTGAAATATGGCTTTGAAACATTGAAACTTTCGCGCCTGGTTTCTTTGATCGAACCTGAAAACATAGGCTCGCAAAAAGTTGCCGAAAAAATGGGAATGAGGCTGGAAAAGAAGATCTCGATGCCAGTGAATGAGGTGGATTATCCGGTGTGGATATATTCGATCACCCGATAACCGAAGCGGGGTAAACTTATCTCGGAGATCCTTACAATGAACCAAAGCATATTCATTAGCTACTCACGGCGCGAAGTGGGGTTTGTAGATGCGCTTGCCAAGCATCTTGATGTCAAAGGGATAAGTTTTTGGCTGGACTATCGCAGTCTTGTACCGGGCAAGCCGTGGAAGGAACAGATCAATGAAGGCATTGCCAACGCAGACACGATCCTGTTGGTGGTATCCAAGGCCTCGGTCGCTTCGCAAAACGTGGAGATGGAGTGGCGGCAGGTTCTGCAACAGAAGAACAAGCGCATCATTTTATTGGTCTTTGAAGCCGTAGACCTGCCAAAGGAACTTGAAAAATACGAGTGGGTGGACTTTCGGGGAAATTACCAGACCGCCTTGAAAGAGCTTGACCGCCAGCTTATGCTGCCTGAGCAAGAGAAACATTCCGTGCCACAGGCTGGATTCAAGATCCCCGTCATTGTATGGCTGGCGTTTGCCTTGAGTCTGGTTGTGTCCATGATATCCATTGGCGTTGTGTGGACGCTTTTCATTCCATTCTTTCTTGCCCCATTACCGTTCGGTATCCTGAAACGCAGTTTTAATTACACGATTGTTCAAGCCTCCCTTGTGATGCTGCCTTTTGCTCTTTATCTCACTACAAATTTTTCGACCAATCAGGACACAATATATATTCTTGATATTTTGACCTATGTGAGCATTCCCTTCGTGGTTGCGCTGGCATTTGTCTTGCGCTCGGCGGGGTTTCAGCGTTGGGGCAAGCCTGAGGCGGTCGCTCCAGCGTCGGCGCGGAAAGGAGGCGTGGAGTATCCCCCGCTCAAGTCCGTTTCCTTTTTCATCGACCACGCGCCGGAAGATGTGAAAATTTCAGACCATATCCGCGAAGTGTTCAAGGAAGCGGGACATATTGAGGTGCCCGATCCTGTTTCTGCAAATTCGGTCTTTACCCTGATCTCACGCTTCAAAAGTGATAGCGCAGTGGATTGTGAAAAGCATATGGTCTACCCGGTCATTGTGCAATCCAACCCAAAAATTTCAAAGCCGCTTTCGCAGCTTCAATGGCTCGACCTGCGCCAGGGTGTGCGAAACATGGATGTGGTTGCTAAAATGCTGCCCGCGCCGGAAAGGCTGCTGCGCAGTTTGGGCATTCGTCCGATGGGAAATCAACTTGTCCTGCCGCCTGTTGTCATGTATCTGACTTATTTCATTGCCTTCCTTGCAGTTGTGTGCATCGGCAGTTGGTTTCCATACATCCTTCAATATGCCAACGAATTCCTCTACGACCCCGGCTTTACCGTTGTCATCGGGCAGCTAGCAGTCAGCCTCGTTCTTTTTGGCGCAACCGCCTACTTCATGACAAGACATGTTGTAGATCGTAAAGGACTTTTCGCCTCGCTTACCGCCCTGATCGTTGGGATGTTGACCCTGGGCGGAATCATCCTCTGGCAGATCGAGATCGACAATCTCGTTTTCGCCTTGTTAGGCACCACGGTTGAGTATTCCGGATATTCTTCTTACTATCCATGGAGACTTTACACATGGGGAAATGCAGTAATGCTGATCTATCTCTTTATCAACCGCAAGAGTCTCATGTATTGGTTTCCTGCGAAAATCAAACTGACCTGATTAGCAAAAAGATACAAGATCACTTTGTGAGTTATCTATATTCTAAAAGGAGGCTGTCTCTTAAAGAGACAGCCTCCTTTATCTTAACAACTACTTTTTGCCTGCGTCTTTCTTCGGCTCATCTTTCTTTTGCATATCTTTCAATATCTTCTCGCGCATCGCTTCAACATCTGCAGAGCGTTGCGTGGACCCCGCCTCACCAGAAACTCCAAAGCGTTCAGAGAGCAGCATGGTCAGCAGACCTTCCATGATGTTGGACTGTGTGCCGCCGCCCTTCTCGCCATTGCCGCCGCCCACCACCACGCGCGGAACCACGTCCACGCCGGATTGCTGAATGGCTTCGGCAAAGCGGTTGAGCACTTGCTGCGTCACCTGGAACTGCGGACCGCCATACGCGCGCACCTGTTCTTCGGTGGCGAGCGCCTGGGCGATACCCACACGGGCGACCTTTTCGGCTTCTGCTTCTGCCAGCGCGCGGATCTGCTGTGCCTGCTGGATGGAGCGCTCATACTCCGCCTTACCCTGGTTCGACTGAATGGTAATGTTCAACTCGGCTTCGGTCATCTTGCCCTGCATAGCAGCCCGTGACTCCGCTTCGCGCAATTCACGTTCCTTGACCGCGGCTTTTTCCTGCTGCGAGTAGGTTTCCACCTGCTCTTCCGCGATCTGGCGCTGACGTAACTGTGTCAGAATGGTTTCGATCTGTTTGTCACCGGCAGGCGAAGAAGGCGTACCGATCAGCACTTCTTCCAATTCAAGGTTGTAGTGCTCGAACTTCTCTTTCATCTCCATACTGGATTGCTGCTGAATGGCACTGCGTTCCTGCAGGAGTTGAATGAGTGTACGAGTCTGGGCAATATTTTTGAAATACGCCGCGACCATCGGGTCGAGGGTTTGTTCGACCAGTTTCTTGATATCACCAAAGCGTTGAATGACCAGCGGCGCCTTCTTGTAGTCGATATGGACCACCACCGAAAGCGGCAGAGTCGGTTCAAAGGCATCCTTGGTGATGAGTGCCACTTCGCTCAGGTTTTCATCAAAGTTGTGCGAGCCGACTTCGTTCTTGATCCACTTCAATATAAAGTTGGTGGTCGGCACAGGGATGACCTTGCCCGCATAGGTATTGAATGGATATTTACCCGGCAGGAGTGCCTCGCTCCACACACCGCGCTGTCCACGGGTAACCAGCTCACCGTGTCTGTATTCCGAGCCGGAAAGGTCTGCACCTTGTTCACCGGTATAAGACACCACCACGCCCACATTGCCAACGTCGATGATGGTCTTTTGGATCATTTCCACTGTGGCAAACAGGCGGTTGACGTAATAAGTACCTTCCACCAAAACCTGCAATTGACGTCCACGCATACCTCCCGCGTTTAAGAAGCGGTCAGCATCCTGAAATTTGTTGTGATATTCCTCAGCTTTTTCAGGGTCATCGCCTACAACCGGCGCAATGATCTCGCCCTGCAGAAGGGACGGACCATCATGCACCGTTACGATGCCGATCTTGTCATCGTTGTCTTTGATGATGACCGGACGGAACCCGTCACGTTCTTTGATGACCTCTGCCATGCGCACGATGACAGCGGTATCATCACGACTAAGCGGCAGTGAGAACACACGCTCTTCTGTAATGACCACGAACTGCATCAGGTTGAACGCGTACGTACCTTCACGCAGAATCAAGCGCTGTGGACCCTTCTGACCGCCATTCGTCAAGAACGCAGTCACGTCCTGAAAATCATGTGCGCTGACGTTCGAAGCCAGCACCTGCGCCGGTTCGAGGGGCAGACCATCACGGGCAAACACGTAGCCGATCTTGCCCTGGGTAATGGTCACCAGCGGGGCGATATGCACTGCATACTGAATCGGCATGCGGTAATGCAGACCACCGCGCAGCACCTGCGGCTGGAAGCCCGTCTCGCCGTT
>JBAIYF010000369.1:0-3079 GCA_037916115.1 Anaerolineales bacterium | reverse complement strand
GCGCTTATCTTTGGGCAGGACAACCCTCCCGGACAGCAACCCGGCGCCAAGAACACCTCCCCATTCAAAAATCAGATAGCAGACAGACCCACTGCCATTCTCGATAAAGATCATTCCACAGCAAAATTCCAAGTCGACAAAAAGAAATGAGTGCGATCGTCGTTCTGGCACTGCGTATTCTGGCAGCGCTTGCATTGTACAGCTTTCTCGGCTGGTCCCTTTTTTACCTTTATCGTGAAATTCAACGGCAAGGAACAGCCCTAGCAGATAGGCGCGTGCCGGGAATCACTCTCATGGTAAAAACAACCGGCAGAGAAACTACCTTGCGGTATTTCAATCAGCCTGAAATTACGATAGGCCGCGACCCTGGCTGTGACATTCCACTACCAGAAGACACCGTCTCAGCCCGGCACGCACACCTCACCTACCATCACAGCCAATGGTGGTTGGAAGACCTTGCCTCCACCAATGGAACACGCCTGAACAACACCCCCATCACCACCCCCACTGTGGTCACATCTGGCGACGATATTCAATGCGGCAGTTCGGTAATGACCATTAGCCTCTCGGAAAATGTGATCATCGAACCCACACAGCGCCTAAAGAAGAACACACCAGCCAACCAAAACAATGAACACTAAGATTCAGAGCCGCCTGTTGCAATGGACGGCTCTATTCCTTTTTCTGCAAGCCACGATCCTCACCCTTTCACCAGCGGTCCGCGAACGGACCTGGGACGTGGATTTCCGCTTCACTCACTGGATCGGATTCCTTGTCTGGGTGATTCTCACCAACCTCACCCACCGCATATTGACAAGGCATCTTCCCGAGCATGACCCATACATTTTCGCCGCCGCATCCATGCTCAGTGGCTGGGGGCTGCTGACCATCTGGCGGCTCGATGAAAACTTTGGCTTGAAACAAACCATCTGGCTTGCCATCAGCCTGACCGCATTTATTCTTGCCACACGCTTCTTCTCTGATCTTTCTCTTCTCAAAAAATACAAATACCTCTTTCTAAGCGGCGGGTTGATAATTACAGCCCTTACTCTTCTATTTGGCACCAACCCGCTTGGAGTTGGTCCGCGCCTGTGGCTTGGGCTGGGAGGCATTTACTTTCAGCCATCGGAACCACTCAAAATACTGCTGGTCATTTATCTCGCCGCATATCTCTCAGACCGATCGATCATAAGGCTGCTATCCCTTCCGCTTTTAGTGCCTACCCTCTTTGTCACCGGGCTGGCATTGCTTTTGCTTATCGTCCAACGCGACCTCGGTACAGCTTCGATCTTTGTTTTCATCTTCACTGTCTTTCTATTTATTGCAAGCGACAGACGACGCATTCTTATTGGCGCAGGCATATTCCTTACCACCGCCCTGCTTCTTGGATATTTCCTGATCGACGTTATCCACATCCGCGTGGTAGGCTGGCTCAACCCTTGGAATGACCCAACCGGTAACTCCTATCAGATCATCCAATCCCTACTGGCAGTAGCAAACGGCAGCATGATCGGGCGGGGACTGGGCATTGGCAGCCCCTTGCTTGTGCCCGTAGCGATCTCTGATTTTATTTTCGCCGCCATCGCAGAAGAAACGGGTCTCATCGGGACCCTGGGCATGATCGCCTCCATTTGGTTGATCCTCGCTCGGGGGTTGACCATTGCTCTGCGGGCAACCGATAACTTCCGCAGGTACCTTGCAGCCGGGGTCGTGACATATCTCGGCGTACAAAGCCTGCTAATCATTGGCGGAAACCTGCGCCTGCTGCCTCTTACCGGGGTGACGCTCCCCTTCGTATCGTACGGCGGTTCATCACTGTTAACCTCATTCCTAGCGCTATATCTCCTGCTCTCCATAAGCAACACAGAAGACTCTGAGCCAGCACCACTAAAAAATCCGCGCCCATACACCATCCTTGCAGGAATTTTTGCACTGGGGTTAGCCGCCTGCGCATTGACCGCCTCATGGTGGGTACTTGTCCGCAGCGAAGACTTGCTCACCCGTACTGACAATGCCCGCCGTGCAATTGCAGACAGGTTCGTTCAACGCGGCAGTCTATTAGACACAAATAACCAACCTATCAACATTACAACCGGCACAAATGGTTCGCTGACCCGCGAATATCTCTACCCTAACCTGGCACCAGTGACTGGATATACCCACCCGGTTTTCGGTCAAGCTGGGCTGGAAGCCTCTCTCGACAATTACCTGCGCGGATTGCAGGGAAATCCCAGCAGCCTTATTTTTTGGAACCAACTGCTCTACGGAACCCCGCCCACAGGCTTGGATGTGCGCCTGAGCCTAGACCTGTCTCTGCAAGCCATTGCCGATGACCTGCTTGATGAACACCAGGGTGCTGCAATCCTTATGAATGCAGAGACGGGCGAGATCCTTGTGATGGCGTCGCACCCGACCTACAACCCCAACAATTTGGATGAGGAAGGAGACAGCCTTTCACAGGATGAAGACTCACCCCTGTTGAACCGCGTCACCCAGGGCTTGTACCCACCAGGCGATGTGTTGACGCCGCTGCTAAGAGCAAAATTTACAGGCATTACACCAAGTGATGAACAAATCCTGAATTTTTATAATGAGTTGGGGCTTTTCAGCGCCCCAGCCATGCGAGCCCCAGTATCCATTCATACAAAAACGAACAAACTGGAAAGCGTCCGCTTCAGCCCGCTTCAGGTGGCATTGGCGGCAGCGACATTATCCAACCAGGGGATTGTGCCAGCGCCGCGCATTGCAACCGCAGTCAATACCCTCGAGCAGGGTTGGGTGGTGCTTCCGGCGTTGGGCGATCCTAAAGAGGCGATTCCAGCACAGGCTGCGGAAGATGCGGCATCCTCATTCATTGAGGAAGGTACATCCTATTGGAGTTACACTGCCCTTGGGCGGCTTGCATCAACCAATGTCACATGGTTGATCGCTGGAACCCCGCCCAACTGGCAGGGAACGCCGCTTGTGATGGTGATCGTACTGGAAGAAAGCAATTTGGGATTGGCAAAAAATATCGGAGACCAATTGATAAACGCTGCACTGCGGTGACAAACAAAAAAGCCGGACATAAGTCCGGCTT
>JBAIYF010000368.1:0-3131 GCA_037916115.1 Anaerolineales bacterium | reverse complement strand
TAAAGATAATGTCAAGGGTAAATTTCTATGACGAACTCAACAAAGACAGAACTGAAGAAACGAGCCTTGATGGCAGTGAGGGATTATGGGGTGAATTTAACGCATTTCCGAAACGCCATGAGCGAATGGGCAGGACTTAATGTAACTGATATGGAATGTCTTCGGTTCCTCTTCTTCAAAGGCGTTGCCACACCTTCTGAACTTTCCAAGTCCACAGGTCTCACCTCGGGTGCAACAACCGCCATGCTCGACCGCCTCGAAAAGGCTGGCTTGATTGAACGCCGACCCAACCCCAATGACCGCCGCGGGTCTATCATTGCTCCCGCACCCTCCAGCGCAGAAAAAGCCGCAGCATGGTTTGAGTCGGCAAGGAAAGCGCAAGATGAACTGCTCTCAAACTTCTCAGAAAGTGAACTAGAGATCATTGCCGATGCTTTTGAACGCTTCGCGAAACTATGGGATGATGAGCGCAAGAAAGTTCAAAAAGATTAAGAAATCGAACAGTTCCAAACGTTTTCAATTCGTTGTGATTGCGCCTGCACGCTCGTAATTCACAACAATAACGCCCTTCGACGTGACTGTGTTTTCGGTCACTTTGAACGTAGTGGGAATTGTGCCATTGGCAAACAAGCGCTTCCCACTGCCCAACGTGACTGGATAGATCATCAACCAGAACACATCCACCAGATCGTGGTTGATGAGAGTTTGAAGCAGGTTGCTACTTCCCCACACGTGCAGGTCGGGTCCCTGCTGTTGCTTGAGCTTCTTAACTTCGCTTGCGATATCTCCGCTCAAAAACACAGACGGCTGCCATGCGCTGGAAGTTCTGGTATTCGAAACAACATATTTAGTTGCCGTATTGACGTTCGCCCACACATCGGTATGGTGCGGCCAGTACGGTTCCCAAATGTCAAAGGTTTTGCGCCCTAACAACAAGTCAAATGATTTGTTCATTTGCCCCCGCAAGGCTTTTCCAAGAATCTCGTCGGAATACGGCGCTATCCAACCGCCATAAGCGAATCCACCGCTGGCATCTTCGTCTTTTCCACCTGGGGCTTGAATGACACCGTCCAGGGAGATATGTTCAAGCACAACAATGTTCCTCATGGCTATAAACCTTCAACTTTCAACATGAGACCTTCACCCCTCATGCGCCTTTTGCAGATCTGCCACAATGATCTTTTTCATCTTGAGCATCGCCTGCATCACACGCCCTGACTTCTCCGGGTCGGGGTCGCCCATCAACTCGCCGAGTTGTTTCGGCACGATCTGCCACCACAGCCCAAATTTGTCTTTACACCAGCCACACATGGACTCTTCCCCCCCATCGGCAATGAGCGCATTCCAAAAATGATCCACCTCAGCCTGGTCTTCACAATTCACGAACATCGAAACCGCTTCGTTGAATTTGAACTGCGGACCGGCATTCAAACCCAAAAATTCCTGACCGTCCAATTCAAATGCCACCGAAAAGACTTTGCCATCGGGTCCACGTGAAATGTTATTGACCTTTGCATTCTTGAACAGCGACACATAAAAATTCATCGCGTTTTCAGCTTGGGTGTCGAACCAGAGAAATGGGGTTACTTTTTTCATTTGGATTTTCCTTTCGCTTTCACCTTTTGTAAATTTTCGGCAACTCTAAACTTCGTGATGCGACCGATCAACTTCAACGGTATGGGCTGGTCGAGCGGAAGCTGAATGGAGCCTTTGGCAGCTTTGTATTTGGAAATTTCTTCTTTGAAGGCTTCTGTGCCGCTGGGCGTGGGGTAAATGCCAATATGGGTCTTGAACGCCGCAAAGTGGATCAAATTGCCATTCAGATAAAAGGTTGGCATTTGATAACTGATCTTTTCTTCGGCTTCGGGGGCAGCGGCTTTGATGGTGGCGCGGATATCCTGCAAGATCTTCTGGATATCTGCTGGAAAATCTGCGATGTATTCATCAATGGAGGTGTAGCCTTTTTTCATGGTTTACTCCTTTTGCATCAGGTCGAGCAGTTTCGTGGTCGTGTTCCAGTTGCGGATGGTCATATTCTGATAGACCGGCATGCCAATGATCTTTGTGAGATAACTTTGTGAAGCGCGGCTGATTAGACGTGAAAAATACAACGCCTGTTTGCCCGCATGGGCACTGTCCACGCCTTCGCGGACTTTGACACTCTGCATGGCTTCCTTCGGCGTGAGCGGCTCTTTCAGAAAGATGACGTCATAGCGAAATGTCGCGTCATCTTCGCCAAATCCCTCCGGCGCAAATTTGACAATGCCAGCCAGTTCTTTTTGCGAAACGACCACAACCCGCGCCTGAAATTTGAACTGTTTGGAAAGGTCTCGCTCGATTCTTGCCGTCAGCGCGCCTTTATCTTTTTCAGCAGATGAAACCAGCACGTTGCCGCTTTGAATGTAGGTCTGCACGTCCGCGAAGCCCATCGACTCAAAGCTGGCTTTCAAGTCTGCCATTTTGATGATGTTCTTGCCGCCGACGTTGATTCCGCGCAAAAGGACAAGGTATTGAATCATGAGATTCGCTATCAGACTAACGAATCAGTTCGTAGTGCTGATACAGCACACCCGTAGGAAGAGCCGCAGAGTCGATCAACTTCAGTCGCGCAGACTTCCCATCTGGAAATAATTTCTTGCCGCTGCCAAACACCAGCGGGTAGACGTGCAAATAGAATTCATCCACCAGATCGTTTTCGATGAGGGTGTGCATGAGCACGCTGCTGCCATCGGAGAGAATATTTTTGCCGGGTTGGTTCTTGAGCTTGCGAATTTCTTCAACGACGTTGCTGCTGATGATGGTGGAGTTGCTCCAAGTCGCCTAAGATTTCAGTGTGGTGGAGACGACATATTTTTTGACGTTGCCAAAGGGGTTTTCTTCGGGCGGCAGGGGTTCAAAGGCGTTGCCGTGAATCTGCCAGGTTTTGCGCCCAAGCAAAAGCGTGTCGGCGGTTTCCATGGCTTGCGAGAAACGCATGCCGATGTCGTCATGCCAGAAGGGAATGGTCCAGCCGCCGTGAGCGAAGCCGCCGTCGGTGTCTTCTTCCGCGCCGCCGGGGGCTTGGATGACGCCATCGAGAGAAATGAATTGATGTACGATCAGTTTTCGCATGAGAACTCCTATTGTGGACA
>JBAIYF010000367.1:0-2399 GCA_037916115.1 Anaerolineales bacterium | reverse complement strand
ATCTCTATCGTTCTTATAACGACTACCTGCAAATTTCTTATGACCTCGTGCGTCGTGGTGTGCGTTTCGGGAATAACAACTGGACGCCGATCCGCGCGCGAAGTTTTGCTGAACCAGTGGAAAGGATAATTTCCACAACGAGCGACCAGCTCGCCTCTCTCTACGCCCGGGGTTTGTTTGCCGTAGGTGAAGCGACTCCTCCTGAGGAGATGGCTCTGCAAATTGAAAAACAAAATCTCATGGCGCGTATCAATCTCCCAATGGGACGTGTCGAAGTTCGCACCGATGAAGGCGGTCACAGCCTCGACCTTGACATTGCCAACCTGACGTTCAAACACCTGCTTCTTCTCCGCATCTACTCCGACCCAACCTTTGCTCGTTCCTTCCGCTACGACCGTGAAGACATCACCCGCGCGCGCGCAAATGAAAAACTTGCTGCACAATATGGTTTACGTGCTGAGATCGAAAATCCGCTTACCGGAAAACCAACTTCTGTTCGAGCCTTTCTCAAGTGGACGCTTGGCGAAGTCAAAGCACTTGCTGAAGCATTGAACATGTGGGAAGACCTGACCCCGCTTGTGGAAATGGCGGAAGGCGGGCGCAACACTTCTGAAAAAATTCGTGCACGCCTGCAAATGGAATTGGGTGCGAATGACGAAGTTCCACTGACTGTGTTGAAGGAATTATTCTTTGAACACGAAGCTCAAGTCAAAGCCGATGTGGATCGCATAGCCACAAACTATGGTTCGCTTGGAAGTGACTCTGCCAAGATCGCCGAATTTTTACAACGCGGACGTGACTCTGCGCGTCAGATTCAAAACGCTCCCGTTCAATTTAGACCAAGGACACAAGCCGTGATTGAGATATCCTACCCTAATAAAACTGCTGAAATTTTGGACCTTGCCCAGCAATTGATTCGCATTCCGTCCGTCACAGCCTGTCCAGATGAACGATTGGATGAAGTACATCGTGCAGGGTCACTGATCGATGATTACCTGAAGAATGCTGGATTGGAAGTCAAGTTTTTTGATGGAAAATATCCCGCTGTGTATGCAACTTTTCCCGGAAAAAAGAATGGGGGAGGGGATATTCTGCTAACAGGTCACTTTGACGTTGTGGAACCTGAGCCGGATGACTCACAGTTCACACCTCGCATCGAGGGTGATTACCTCTACGGGCGCGGCGCAGCGGATATGAAAACAGTTGTTGCGACGTACCTAGTTTGGATGAAAGATATTATGCGTGTAGCCATAAAAGGTAATTATCCCAATATCTCTTTATTATTAGTAGGAAACGAAGAAAACGGAGAAGCAGAAGCTTGGGGTACGCCACACGTCATCAAAGAACTTGGTTTGAACCCTGCCCTTTTTATTGCTGGCGAACGAACTGGTGAAAAAGGCAATGAGCTCTTTGGCGAAATCTGTGTGGAGAACCGTGGCGTGATGCGCTTTGACGTGATTGCCCGTGGTATGAAAGGTCACAGTGGCGTCGCGGGTACAGGCGACTTGAGTGAAAAACTCATTGCTGCCCGTTCTGCTTTGAACGATTTATTCGCAAACCACCTTACACTCAAATCCGCCGATGGCTGGCAATCGCAGGCAAAATTCCCGTTCATTAGTGTGGGTACGCCTGGTGTATATAACGTTACAGCAGGGGAGGGCGTTTTGGGTGTCGAAATTCGTCCTATTCCACAGGATGATGTTGAAGGTCTAAAGTCGAAGGTCGAAGCCTACTGTGCTGAGAATGGGCTCGAAGCCAGTTTTTCTGTTATGGAAAACGGAGTCGCATGTGACCCGAACAACCCAGCCTTAAAGGCGCTTATCGAAGCTGTAAAAAACGCAGGCGAACCCCAGCCGCGTATCGGCAAAAAACTACCTGGCACCAGCGCACGCTTCGCACCCGGCGGGCAGGCTGTAGTGTGGGGGCAATCCGGTATTGGTCCTCACGCAAAGAATGAGGCGCACTACATCCCAAGCATTGAGCCTTATTACAACTCACTGAACGAGTTGGCAAAGTTGTGGAAGTAATAAAAATGGCGACCTGACTGGTCGCCATTTTTATTTTGCTGTTCAACCCACTACTCATTATTTTTTCTTCGGCAAAAAATCGAACGGTGGACGGTGATTCATCTTGACCAGATGCGCTCCAGCTTCACCAGCATGGATCGCAGTGAGCGAGCCGGTGTCACAGCCCAGGCGTTGAAAATGATCGAGCGGCATACCAAGGAAATGCGCCACCGCCAGTTTGATTGGGTCAGCATGAAAGACAACTGCAACAATGTCCTGCGGCTTGTTATGTTTTTTGATCACACGCTCCAATACATTCACAATGCGCAGCTGGCACTCGGGGAATGACTCTCCCTCTGGAAAACGAAACCGCGACGGCGCATTCTGCACGAT
>JBAIYF010000366.1:0-2286 GCA_037916115.1 Anaerolineales bacterium | reverse complement strand
AGTTTGAGGCTTCGTTCCACGGCTTCATCGAGTTTGGCGCGGCGTTTTTCACCGGCGAGTTCCAACCCATAAGTGATGTTCTCGCGGATGCTCAAGGGTAATGGCACGGGTCTTGCAAAGACCATGCCCACTTTGCGGCGTAGAGCGATCACGTCGGTTTTGGGGTCGAGGATGTTTTCGCCATCGATCAGGATGCGACCGGAACTGGTGCGGATGTCGGTCAGGTCGTTGAGGCGGTTCAAGCAGCGCAGCAGGGTGGATTTTCCGCCGCCCGCCGGACCGAAGAGAACGGTGACAGCATTCGGACGGATTTCCATGCTGATGCCGCGCAGGGACTCGGCGCCATCGGCGTATTGGAGGGAGAGGTTTTCGATTTGGATTTTGTTCATATAGACAATGGACGATTGACCGTGGACGATGGTTTTTTTACGGCAGGTCGTCTTCTCCATAATTGGATTGTTCTTCTTTTACTTGGTAAGGCGCGACTGTTTTTCGGAATGATTGCAATTTTCTGGCGAGGACCTGGGAGTCTTCGTAGATTTTATTGAGCAAGGCTTGGTCTTGAACATAGCCTCTGCGTTGAATAATTTGATGGCAAGCGACCGTTTCAATAAGGGAACGAATGGCAAAACCCAGAAACCTTGCCTGTTCAGCATCTGATTGACCGGTGGAACCCTCAGCGATATTCAAAGAGATGGATGTGGCTGCGCGGACAATTTGCGATTTCAAATTGTATTCTTCGCTCTTGGGTAACTGCTCTGCAAGTTGATAAATTGAATCTATGTATTCGAGCGAAAGTTTCCAAACATCCAGTTGCTCAAATTTATAAGGCATAAGGCTTGTCCATCGTCAATGGTCTGCCGTCCATCGTCCAGTTACCACTGCCTTTTGGCGCGTGCCCTTGAGCGGATGATGGTGGCAATGACGTTCATGGTCAGCACGAAGGCGAGCAGGACCAGTGCTGTGCCATATTGAATTTGGAATGGCATTTCAGGCACCTGGGTGGATATGACGAAGAGATGATAGGGCAATGCCATGGTCGCATCGAAGGGAGAGCCTGGCAGGCGCGGCAGGAAAAATGCTGCCCCAGTGAAGAGAATGGGTGCGGTCTCTCCGGCGGCGCGCTCCAAGCCGAGGATCACGCCTGTGAGGATGCCGGGAAGTGCTTCTTTCAACACGATTTTGCGGATGGTCTGCCAGCGGGTGGCGCCGAGCGAAATGCTAACCGTGCGGAAGGATTGCGGCACGGAGCGCAGCGCCTCTTCGGCGGTGCTGATGATGACGGGCAGGGTCATGATGGAGAGCGTCAACGAGGCGGCGAGGATGGAGGTGCCGAATTGCAGGAACAAGACGAACAAGCCCAAGCCGAACAAGCCATACACCACCGAAGGGATGCCCGCCAGGTTAATGATTGCAAGGCGGATGAGACGAGTCAGTGGGGTGTCTTTGGCGTATTCAGAGAGGTAAATGGCGGCGGCGATGCCAAGCGGAACCGAGAAGATGGCGGTGCCGATGGTCAGATAGAGTGTGCCGATGATGGCGGGAAGGATGCCACCGGAGCGCATGCCGTCATAGGGAAAGGCGGTTAGGAATTCCCACGAAATGGCGGGGCTGCCCTGATACAAGATGAAGAGGACTGTGCCAACAATGGGCAATACGGTCACCACAGCCATGAGGGTGATGAGAATGTAACCAATACGCTGCACGGTATGACGATTACGGGCGAAGAATTTGCTCATGACAGGATCCTCTCTGAGCGTTTCTTGGCGCGGAAGACCACCGAGGAGGCGATCACATTTACCGTAAGTGAGATGAGGAAGAGGATGATTCCAATGAGAAACAGCGTGTGATAGTGGATACTGCCGTTCGCCACTTCGCCCATTTCGGCGGCGATGGTGGCGGTCATGGTGCGGACGGGGAGGAAGAGATTGGCAAGGCTGGTTGCAAGCACAGGCGCATTGCCGGTCACCATCATCACGGTCATGGTTTCGCCGATGGCGCGACCCACACCGAGCATGACGGCGGTCAGTACGCCGGATTTTGCGGCGGGTAATGTCACTCGCCATATCGTCTGCCATTTGGTGGCGCCCAATGCCCAGGCGCCTTCACGGTAGGCACGCGGTACGGCGTCGAGCGCATCTTCTGCCACGGAGACGACGGTCGGCACGGCGATCCCGCCCAAAAGGAGTGACCCGGTAAAGGCTGTCAGACCCGTTGGCAGGTCCAGTAAGATGCGAAGGTTGGGAGAGACGACGAGGATTCCGAGAAATCCCAGCACCACCGAAG
>JBAIYF010000365.1:0-4321 GCA_037916115.1 Anaerolineales bacterium | reverse complement strand
CCATGATGAGATCGGCATCAGGCAATTTCTTCAAGTCGGTCGACTGGCTTAATTTGACCTTGGTTCCCTTGAGCATTTCCTTGAGCAGGTTAGACCAGTCGTCGTTGTCATCGATCAGCAAAATGTTCTTTACATCTCCCGGCTGGACCTCTTCACTAGCGATCCGTCCCTGGGGCATGAACATGGCAACCGTCGTGCCTTTGCCGCTTTCACTGACGAGGGCAATGCGCCCTTGCGACTGTGAAACGACATGCATTGCCGCAGGCAAACCCAAGCCATGATGCGAAACACCTCGAGTTGTGAAGAACGGCGACCAGATCTTGCGCTGCACATCGTCGTCCATCCCCGCGCCATCATCTTCGATATCGATCTCAAGGATGCCGCGTTCCTCGGTGGGCTTTACGTGTACTTTGATAGACTTCGCACCGGCTTCCACTGCGTTCTGCAAAATATTGCCAACGGCACGGGTCAACTGCGTTGAGTCCGCAATGACATAGGCGGCTTCGGGGGAAATATCCACTTTCAGCATATTCTGCGCAATACCGCGCTGCATGGCGGCGGTCTGAAGCACATCCGCAAAAAGGACGGCGCGCGGTTTCATTTCACGTACAGCGCCGATCAACTGTTCCTTCACCTGAATGATCTGCGCCGCGCTTTCGGCGATCATATCGAGATCTTCCTTCAGAGATTCAGTATCCACATGTCCGCTGGCGATCTCTTCGCACAGGCGTGAAACCGTCAGCGAAATGGGAAGCGTCTTGTTGCCGATCCAGTGAATGGCTTCGGTCGAAGCAGAAGTGAGAGCTTCGAACACCTTGTTACGAAGGATCTCGTTATGGGCATCCTTCAACTCATTGATGAGACGGGCATTATTGATCGCAACCGCAAGGTGTTCCGCCATGGTCAACAGCGTGGTAATGTCATCATCACTGAAGGCACGTTCCTCGGAAGATTGAATGGTGACTGCACCAAGGGTCTTTCCACCATAAATAAGCGGCAGCGCCATTTCGGAACGAGTGTGAGGCAGATGCGGGTTCTTGAAGTGAACACGTTCTTCACCGACATCCAACGCGATGCGGGCTTCACCCATCGCCACACAAGCGCCGATCATCGAGTCTGTGCCGACGCGCAATTTGTGCCCCTCGGCAAGCATGGCTTTGCCAGCCTTACCATACCCTGCGCGTAAAACAGCATACTCTCCCTTTTCATCCACGAGAAAGACGCCCGCATAATAAAGACCATACGCTTCACAAATGATGTTCACAGTCTGCGGAAGAAGCTGGTCAAGGTCCAAGATGGATGCCACTTCCCGCCCGACCCGGTTGGCAGCCTTGAGCAGGCGCGAGCGGCGCTCCTCCTGCTTGTGAAGTCTGGAATTCTGAATGGCAATCGCAAGCTGATCTGCCATCGTCTGAAGCGCATCGATATCCTCTTCATGGAACGCCGCCTCTTCCGTGGATTGAACCGTCAACGCCCCGATCGCCTCTTCGCCGACCACAAGCGGCAGCGCCATTTCGGAACGGGTCTTGGGCAGATGCGGATTCTCAAAGAAGACCGCCTCCTCGCCAACATCCAACGCAATACGTCCTTTCTTGTTGGCAATGCTCGCACCGATCATCGAGTTACCGCCAATGGCAAGTTTATGACCTTCGCGCAGCATGGCTTTGCCCGCCTCGCCGCGACCAGCTTTGAGAACGGCATATTGCGAGGTGTCATCCACAAGGAAAACACCCGCATAATAAAAACCAAATTCATCGCAAATGATATCCACCGTACGTTGGAACAGCTCGTATGAGTCGAGTATGGTTGTGATGTTCTTGGCAGCACGGGCGGAGGCTTTCAGTAACTTCGCATGTCTTTCAATATTATTTGTCATAGTCTCCTCTTTCTTCGAGAGAATTAATTTCCATTCAAGATCTTTTGGATCAGTTCCACCAACCCCTGCTCACGCCCCTTCACAAAGAAGGCATTGGCGCCTTTTGAAACGGCATCCTTGGCTTTGTTCACTTCATCGTACGCAGTCAGAATGACCACGGGCAGGTTCGCCTTTTGCCCTTTCAAATTCACAAGCAGGTCAAGACCGGCATCGTTTTTTGGCACGCCCTCAAAACCAGGCATGTTCAAGTCCAACACAGCAATATCCACAGAACCTGCGTTCTGCGAAAACACCTCACTCCCCGACTTGCAATCAGACGCGGTCAGCACATCATACCCCGCGCGCAGAAGAGTCTTCTCCAAACTGCGCTGAATGAGCTTTTCATCGTCCACCAATAGAACTGTCGTCATAAATCCTCCAGGGTTTTATCATTGTTTACTCGCGGGCAAGCGCACAAAGAAAGTTGCGCCTTTCCCAGCTTCACTTTCCAGCCAAATCCTTCCACCATGCTGATTCACGATCTGCATCACAGCGGAAAGCCCCAACCCCGTGCCGCCCTTCCCGCCCTTGGTGGTAAAGAACGACACCCAGATCTTCTCTTGAATTTCCTTCGGAATACCGGGACCATTATCCCGCACCAGCACCAAAACCATGTCACCGTCGCGCTGCCCATGGACGTAAATATGTGGGCTTTCAACTCCGGCATGATTCATCGCTTCCCATGCGTTCTTGATCAGGTTATTGAAAACCTGTTCCACCTGGCGGGCATCCACAAATGCCAAAGGCATATCCGCCGCCCAATCCAATTCCACTACACCATGCGGCAGCCCCATATTGTCCACCGTGTTGGAGATCATTTCGCTCAAAGACACAGGCATGTCATGACGCTGGCGCGCCGGACCGATCAACCCCTCCTTGATCTCAAGGATGGTATTGGCACTATGCTCGGCAATATCGAGATCTTCAACCAGCGACTCCACGCTGACCAATGCCTGCAAACGATTCGGCTTCATGGCAGACATTTCTTCCGCGATCGCGTTCAAATCCAAGCCTGCTGCTTCCGCCTCTTCCCGAACCGTTTGAACTGCCGCCTGCAAGGAGGCATTTTCCAACTCTGATTCCTTCAACTGCGCAACAAGAGCAAGCAGGTATCGCAAGTCTTCGCGCACACGCCGCACACTACCGGGAATGGGAGCCGCCTTGTTACCCACCCAGTGGATCGCCTCGCCGGTTGCCGTGGCAATGGCTTCGTAGGTCTTTGTACGCAACAATTCCGTATTGGCAGTCTCAAGATCCTTCATCAACTTCGCATTGTTGATCGCAATGGCGATCTGGTCTGCCATTGCCTGCAAGGACGTAATATCCTCTTCGTTGAAAGCATTAAGTTCATTGCTTTGCACCGTCACCGCGCCAACACTGACCGAGTTCACGATCAGCGGAAGTGCCATCTCGGAGCGGGTATTCGGCAAATACGGGTTCTTGAAACGAGACTCTTCGCCGGCCACATCCAACGCGATCTGCGCCTGCTGGGTCATAATGGAGCGCCCGATCATCGACTTTTCGTCGATATGCAATTTGTAACCGGCATCCAGCATTTTACGCCCAGCAAGGGCATACCCCGCGCGCAAGACCGCCCACTGACGATCATCAGAGACAAGGAAAATTCCCGAATAATAAAAATTGAACTCACTGCAAATGATGTTGACCGTATGGCGGAGCAGTTCGTTCAGGTCAAGGATCGAAGTCACCATCTGTCCGACGCGCGCCGCTGTCTCAAGCAGTTTATGCCTACGCTCAAGCATGGAGAACATGCGCTGGTTCTGTTGAAGCAAATATTTATTCCGCTCAACCGTGTTGCTTAACTGGCGCGTTTGGTCTTCTATTTTTTCAGCCAGTTCCAGTTGGTACTCACGCAGATACTCCTCGGCGTTTTCGAGCTTATCCACCCGCCCGTGCAGGTATTCCAGTACCAGTTGTTCAAAATCCTCACCAATGGGCTTTGTGATAAATCCAACAGCTCCGGCAGCAAGCGCCCTCGCTCGTGTTCCATCCGAGGTGTCTCCCGAAATGACCACGATCGGTGTGCCTGTCAACATCTTATTGAGGCGTGTTGCCGCTTCACTGCTCGTCATTTGTGAGATGTTCGTATCCAACAACACAAGGCTTGGATGTGTCTCTTCCGCAAGCTCCAAACCATCCAGCGGATTTGCCGCCTCAAGCACGACAAAACTATAAGCAAGTAAACGCCGCACCAGCGAACGGGACTCGTCGCTTTCAGCGATGTACAATACCTGCGGAAGTTTGCGCGGATCAGAATTCATCAAGAATTATCTTTTCACGCTTCTCGGGTCCGCCGTACGATGCTGTTCAAGTCTTTTCTGTACGATCTTGCTGACCGCTTCAACCGTGATGGGCGACTCATCCATGACACGCGCAAAGTCAACC
>JBAIYF010000364.1:0-2714 GCA_037916115.1 Anaerolineales bacterium | reverse complement strand
GTTCTTGTGGACTGCCATCAAATTCATTTGGGCGCCCATTAAACGCATGTGTGGGTCGCGCATATACTTTGTACGGTTTATGATATGCCCATCACGCAAAGATGGAGGGATGAGGTTTTCCACATCCATGCCTATGAATTCATCGAACGTATATCCCAACAGGTTGGTTGCTTCTTTGTTGACGAACGTGATTTTGCCTTCATCGTCAACCATAAAAACTGCATCCGGTGCGGATATGATCAACTGGCGGAAACGTTCTTCGCTTTCACGTAATTTTTCTTCGGCAATCTTTCTTTCGGTGATATCTCGTGAAACGCCAAATATTTCAAGATGTCCATTGCTTTCGTTGACGCGAATTTTTCCGGTTACCTCTGTCCAGATGTATGAACCGTTCTTGTGGGATTGTTCCAGTTCCACTGTGTAGGAGCCGCGATCTGCCTCTTCCGACAATTGGGTTTGAGCTATCAGTTGAGTTTTCACATATTCAAGTGAGGCGGGGGATAGTATGTCGGCAAGGCTTTGTTTCATCACTTCTTCGGGAGTGAATCCTCGTAACCCAACAACAGACGGACTGATGTATCGTGTGTATCCTTCATTGATATCGAAGATCCAAATAACATCTGAAATGTTTTCTGCCAGAAGCCGGTAACGGGTTTCGCTGGTTTTGAGCGCTTCTTCAGTGGTTTTGCGATCGGTCATATCATCAAAGGTCGCGTAAACCTGATAGGGTGAGGTTTCGTTCTCTAAAAACTGCGGAACGGCATGCACATTGAGCCAGCGGTATTCATTTTTTTGGGGATTGAAGACTCCCATGGTGACATTTTTGACCTCTTGCCCGGTTCGCAAAGCGACCATGGCTGGGTGCTCGTTCCCGGGAAAGTCGCTACCGTCTTCATGAACAGTTCGCCAGCGTGGATCCATGGAGGTGCGTCCCTGCATTTGATCCAATGTGAGCCCCAAGTGCTTTTCGGCGGCTGGGTTTGCCGAAATGATTTCCCCGTTGGGAGATTGAAAGACCACTCCTTGAATCATGGTCTCGAACAACAATCTGAAGAGGGTTTCGCTTTTGCGGAGAAGGTCTTCTGCCTTTTTGCGGTCGCTTATATCTTGCATGAACGCAATGATTTGCAGTGAATTTTCAAAGCGATAAGAACTAAGCTTTATATCCACCGGGATTTCTGCACCATTTTTGTGCTGGGCAAGCAACTGACTGGAACCTGTCGCATGTTGGCGGATAAAGGGACGTTCGGAGAAAGTTGCTCGTTGTGCAGCATGCGATTTTCGAAAACGCGCAGGCACGAGTTCATCTACATTTTTACCAACAAGTTCTTCATTGGTGTATCCCAACAGGTTGGAGACTTCTATATTGGCAAAGTTGATCGTGCCATCTTCGTTGAATCCCAGGATTGAATATGGCGCTGAATCCACCAATTGGCGGATGCGTTCTTCGCTGGCTTGCAGTTCTTGGCGGCTTTCGAGTAGTGCTTTTTCGGTCTGTTCTTTGAGGCGAATCACCTGTTCGGCTTTCTTAAGTGCCTGCCGGGTGGCTTGAGTGGCGAACAATATAAGACAACTACCTAGAAACAGTAGACCTGTAAACGTGATCCATTGGGTGATATTGACGGTATAGTCTGGCGGAGGGAGCATCCCCGAATTTTCCGCAAGGATCAGCCCCATGATCGCCAATGAGCATAGGGCGGTTGCAAAGACCAAACCTTTCTTGTCAAACATCAGTCCTGAGGCGATCACGATCACAAGATAAATCGAAGCGCTGGGCGCTCGTATCGTTCCCAAGCTGGCGAGAGCGATGGTCAGGAACATCCCGCTGATGCTGAGTATTCCAGCGCTTGCAAACCTGACCCAGCCTCTCTTAAGCATCACCCAAAGAAAAAAGCAGAAGATCAAAAGAATGATATCGATCAGTATGGTGGGGCGGTACACCTTGCCCCCTAGCAGAATGCCAATAAGCAGCCAGATAATGAATGCCATGGCCGAAAGGATGACAGCGTGGGCAAGCCGGGCAGTGCGAGTCTTATTCTCGTCTTCTGGAAAAGTTGGCGGGGTAAGAAAGCTTTGGATCTGCTCTCGCATGAGATAAGTATATCCCTTAAGCAAAATTATTCATTAAGAAGAATGAGGTGAAAGGATAAAGTCTTTTCACCTCAAAAACTTGCCAAGCTCGATAAAATTGACCGTTGTTATGGTGAGATTGGAACTAATCTTCGCCCCAGATCGTGACCCTATTTCTGCCCTGCTGTTTGGACTGATACAAGGCTTTGTCGGCTTTAATGAGAAGTTCTGCGGATGTTTTGCAGTGTTCGGGGTATCCTGCCACTCCAAAAGAGAGTGTAACGTTTAGCAAATAGCCTTCGTGCTTCACTTGCAGGGCGGCGCATACTTTTCGTAGTTCTTCTGCTCGTTTGGCTGCAGATGCGGCATTTGACTCAGGCATGACCAGCAGAAATTCTTCTCCGCCAAACCGACAGCAAATGTCGGTGCTGCGTGCAAAGTTTTTCACGGTGTTGGCGATCTCTTTTAGGACGACATCCCCGGTGTAGTGCCCGTAACTATCGTTGATTTCCTTGAAGTGATCAATATCCATGATGATGATGCTGAGCGGCGTTTCAAGACGATCGGTTCTGGCTAATTCACGGTCAAGCGTTTGGTCAAGATAGCGGCGGTTGTACAGCCCGGTCAGGGAGTCGTGCAATGCC